>NZ_JACJDT010000017.1:0-79344 GCF_014163675.1 Pseudoalteromonas sp. SR44-5 | reverse complement strand
CGAAACTCGAAACTCGAAACTCGAAACTCGAAACTCGAAACTCGAAACTCGCAAATTTATTTCCTCTATCAGCTAATGATACCAATCTGCCAAATTATGTGATCTAATTAGCACACTGATACTTATCTACTTTTACTAAATTGAACTTATAAAAATCCAAGCAACTTTTAGCTTTATCACGTAAAGAGCCTAATGCAAGAAAGCGCATACGCCTGCTTGCTGTTTCATTATTCTTTGAGGGTGAAAACAGAACGAATATTGCTAAGCGCCTAAATACAGCGCGCGGCAGTGTCAATAAATGGGTTTCAAACAACCTTAACAATGGAGTTGGATACGGCAACACTGTTTATCTAATCGTGTGTTTAGTGGTTATGAAGAAATAGTCGAACAGGTTTCGCAAGCGTGGAATAAATTCATTCCTGATCCTGATACGGTTAAAAGCATATGCTCTAGAGACTGGATCAAATTGACTTAATCTTTATGCAGACTGGTATCACAGACAAACCCGCACTCTCTATAAAATCACCCAACTCGCTAACGACATAAGAAGAAACTATAAACTAGACAATAAAAAGCCCAACGTTGTGCTGGGCTTGGTGTAATACCAATCGACTTAAATATTTAACCATTCTAGCGAGCTAAATAAAGTGCTAACTGCGTTATAATTTATTCAAGTATAACAACTACATGTCGAAACTTACGCCTTGTTATCACTGTATTTATCTGTCGCTATAAATGGTCAGTAACTTAACACGATTGGTATAAATCTATTAACTATTAACCTTCTCGTTGGATCAGTCCTTCAAGAGCGCGAATGTTGGTGAGTAAGTCTTGCCTTTGTGGGTTGGCGTTAAGTGCTTTTTTAAGCTGGCTTAATGCTTCTTTGTAGTTTTTATTTTCAATTTCAATTTGCGCGAGGCCTAACCATGCAGAGAGTTGGTACTCAGGTAAAGCTTGTGCTCGTACATACATTAACCTTGCTTGTGTCAGTTGGTTTTGTTGCTGATAGATATTTGCCAGGCTTAACAGTGCATCGCCAAGATTTGGGTCGATTGTTAATGCTTTATGTAAACTCTTTTGAGCTTGTTTAAAGTTACCTTGCTCAATTGCTAGCTGAGCGGTATAAACTGAAAACTCTGCGCGGGATTGTTTTGATAACTTATTTATAAAAGGGTTTAGTTGCGAAACGAGCTGCTTGGCTAGCTGCCATTTTTTTTGTGCGATAAGCCAATTTAGGGTTTGCATACTAATCTCGCTAGCTTCTGCTATTTGAGGTGGCTGAGTGCTTGCTAATGCATTACTTAACAATTCAACAGAGCGTGAGTAGCTACCTTGTGTAAGATGAAGTTGTGCTGCAAGTAATTGATTACTTGCATTGCTAGGTGCCAGCTTTAAAGCTACTTCAATACTTGCCAAAGCTTGTTTATTGTTGTCTTGTTGTAAGGCAATTTGTGCACGTTCTAGCCAAAGCTCTGGATTGTTAGGGGATGCATTTAATAGCTCTTTTAGCAGAGCTTGGGCTTGACCTAGATCGCCGGCAGCAATTAGTGAAAATAGTAACCCTTGTTGATATTGTGCTTGCTGTGGCTCAAGCATTAATGCCTGACGATAAGCTGCAATTGCGCTCCAAGGTTGCTCAGCTTGTACATGAATATAGGCAAGTTGCGCATAGACTTGCGCATCAGCTTGGCCAAGTTCAATACAGCGGGTTAGATGTGGCTGTGCTTGTTGATAATTACCTTGCTGCATATAGAGCAGACTTAAACCTTGATGAGCTTTAACTAAATCTGGCATGCTTGATAAACTTGCCTTTAACGCCTGCTCAGTTCCTGCAAACTGTTTTAAGGTTAACAAAACTTGGCCACGTAAAAGTTGTAACGCAGGGCTATCGTTACCTAATTCACGTTGTGTAAATAGATCAGCAACAGCTTGGTAGTTACCTTGTTGTAATAGTGGTTTTAGTTGCTGGGCGAAGCTGCGTTCATTAGCTTCGATTTTTATATCTGTTGGGCTCAGTAAATTATTATTGATCAGCAACTGCCAGTGTGGATCGCTTGGCTGTAGTTTTACCTGCAATGAGGTTGCTTGGCTGGCAGTCATATAAAAGGTTAATGGCACGATAGCTAAACACGTTAACCATTTTTTTGTTGTTAATCTTTTCATTGTATTTTCACTTAAATACTGGCTTTACTAAGGTTTAAATTCAATGGGCCAAATAAATCTGGCTCTCACTATTTCACCGTCTTTTTTTGGTGAACTAAACCGACTTTGCTTAATGATCTTATCTATTTCAGGCTTTAGCTCAGGGTACGGGTTTTGTATAACATCAATTAAGCTTAATCGGCCATTTTCATCGATAAAAACATCGAGCTTCACGATGAAGGTACTCACACCTTGGCGAGTTAACTTTTTAGGTAATACTGCTTTTACGGGAGTGAGTAGCGTGGGTAAACCATCTAGTTGATTTAAGCTAAAGGCATCCCAATTAACGTCGATAGATTGAAATTCAGGAGTCGCAATTGGCATATTTGCAAGGGTTGGTTTACTAAGCGAAATTTTACTTTCAATTTTTATATTAATGGCTTGAATAGTTACACCCGCACCTTCGACAATGAGGCTTTGCATCGGCTCTGTCACAGCTGATTGCGTCACGGTTGGTGGCGGAGGTGGAGGCAGTGGCACTAAAGCAACTTCCCGAACGATAACTTTGTCGTTGATAGCGTGCTCAGCAATTTGCCCAAGCCAAAGTAGAACTAACGCGCATGCAAGTACCGTTAGGCTCAACATAAAAGCAAAAAACGGATGACGTTTATTAGCTATTGCAGGTTGTGATGCGAGTATATTATTTTGCATATTATTGCTGGGTCGCTAAGTTAACGGTTGCTGCACCAGCAAGTTTTGCTTCGTCTATTACCTTTACTAATAGCTCGGTTGGTACGGTTTTATCAGCTTGGATCACTACCGGTCTTTGCTGTTGTTTTAGCATTTGCTCTACGCTGCTGCGCACACCGGCCACGCCAATTTGGCTACCGTCAAAGTAAACCTGCTGGCTATCAGTTATGGCAAGAAAAATAACTTGTTGCTTTAATCTGCTTGCTGAGACGGCTTGCGGTTTATCAACCTCGACCCCACTTTCGCGAACGAAAACGGTGGTTACAATAAAGAAAATCAATAGTATAAATACCACATCTAATAGTGGTGACATATCAATATGATGCGCAGACTGTTGTTCTAGGCGTTGTTTTAAACGTGCTTGCATTGGCTTAGCTCGCTTGCTGTTGGATAGCACTGTTACGTGTTACGTACAGCAAGTAAGCTTGCATCAGCCATGCAGGAATTGCGCAGACTAACCCCAGTTGTGTAGTGAGTAGAGCATTACTTATCGCTTCGCTCATTAATTCGTTTTCGCCTTGCGACATCACTTTAAATGTATCGAGTAAACCAATAATGGTGCCTAATAAACCAAGTAATGGCAGCGCAGCGGTCAAAATAGAGCTGACATCGTGCCAGTAACCTTGGCGTTGCAGTTTATATTGTTTTAAATGCAGGATATCGTGCCAAATGAGCTGATAAACAAATAGCGCTAATAGGATGATAAGCCAGCAGATAAAATTATCGAACAGTTGCTCAAACATTTTTCACCTCAAGTTGACTAAGTTGCAGTGCGAACGCTTCAAGTTGGGTGTAATAGGCTTTAGCTTTACGCGATAGTAGCGCATTGAGTACTAATGCTGGTATGGCAACAACGAGGCCAAGCTCGGTAGTGATCAAAGCTTGGGCAATACCACCAGATACCACTTCTGGATCGCCTGAGCCAAATAACGTCATCATTTTGAATGTTTCAATCATGCCACTGACTGTGCCCAATAAGCCCAGTAGCGGTGCTACCGATGCTGTGATCGCGATTGCGCCAATGTAGTTATCAAGCTTGTGTTTATTATGCATCAGCTGATTAAATAACTGGTCATCTCTTATTTGTCCTATGTTGCTATCAACAGAGAGTTGAAACAGCGTTGCTTGCATTCCGCTGAAGCTGTGTTGCTCAGGTTGATTAAACGCAGTTTGTAAAGTCAGCGTCGAGACAGCTTTGATCTTACTAAGGCTAAATAATTGATATGCCTTGAATAGCGCAATTAATAATGCAAAACATGCAAATAAAATAATAGGGATTGCCCATAAGCCACCTTTTTCAAGATGTTCAACTGCACCTTCTTGTTGCGCTTGACTGGCAACTAAGCGGGTTAAACTTGGATCAAATGTTAAAGAAGCTGCGACCTTAGCTGAGTTTGTATTTACTTGTGAGTAAGCAATATCAAATGGGTTATTCTCATCACTTGATTGAACTATAGCTACTTTTGGTACTGCAACGTTAGCTGCTGATGAAAGCAGGCCGGTTAGTTTTGGCTGTGCAACACTAAACCAAGCCACGGGACCTACTTGTAATGTTGTAGCTGCGGTCAGTTCGCCATTTTTCAATACTATATTTTGCTTTTTAAACTCTGGGTATAATGCCGCAGTTTGCTGCTCTATCACCGCGACTACATCATTCAAAAGTGCTTGTTGATCGTTTTTACTTTGCGCTTGCTGAGCGTATTGACGAGTAAATCGGTTGAGTAAATTTAGCCGATATTGCTGTTGTTGTTGCCAGCTATCTAAGCGTGTTTGTAGCTGGGTTAAACTCAATGTGTCTTCATCAGCTAAACGGCGATTGAGTGTCGCTTGCTCACGCTCTTTTTTAAGTGCTTGCTGTTTTTCAAATATCTGTTGTGCCATAGTGGTTTGCTGTTTGGCAATCCGCTGTTGTGCTTTATTTAAAACGCTCTGCGCCGTTTTAATATCCGTTAGCAATTGTTGTTTGGCAGCATCCGCAGTCGCGGCTGTTACTACTTGGCTAAAACTCAGTAGTGTAACAAACCAAAAAGTACAGAATCGTTTCATGGCGTCAGCTCCTTAGCTGCATAGCTAAATACAGGCAAGGTAAGCCAGTGAGCTGCTTGTTTTTTTTCTTGTACAGCGATACCGTGGGCAATTTGCTCGCCATCAATCTCAGTATCAAATTGCCATTGCCAACCTAACTCAGAAGGGAAGCCAATGCCCGCATAACTTAAATCATTACTAACAAACCATGCTTGTGCGGCACCCAAATAAAGCTGTTTTACCCATATTTCTTTACCTTCACTATTACTGATTGCCATTTCATGAATTGAAATTCGGTTTTGAAAATCAGCCAATTGGCCAAGCATTTTTAAAGCAATTTGTAGCTTTTCATTCGCATCTAGGCTTTCGTTATCTAGATCGCCAATACTTTGCCAGCTCGCCAGTAATGGGGGAGGTAATTGTACTTGCAGTGAGCGCAATTGCTGGCTGAGCTGGATTAATTGACTATTGAGCGCGTTTTCATCGGTCTCAAGCTGGCTTTGTTGTTGAATTAGCGCAGTGCGCTTTTCTGCCAGCTCAGAGGTGTTCTTTTGACGATTTTGGTTTAGCTGTTTGAGTTGTGCTTGCTCTGCATCAAGTAAGATTAATGTTTGTTGCATCGAGGTTTTTTTTTCTAGCCAATGTGTTTCTAACTCACTAGTTTGTTGTTCTATTTGTAACCACTGATTAACGAGGTTTTCAAGTTCGCTAACCGGATCAGCTAAGCTTGAGAATGAGCTTAGTAAAATAACTGCCCCAACAGATTTTATAAAACGTTGCATATGCTAAGTAATGCCCTAAAAGTAATAACCATTTACAGTACAAAGCCAAGCTCTGGCTTTAACTTTATAAAATTAAAAAACCTTGATTTTTAAGCGCTTAAACTTAATTTTTTACGCCACTCATGCCCCCAAGTTTACTGTGCATTTACAGTCGCGTTACGTAAGTTTAAAAGTGTGAAAAATAGTACAATGATTGATAAAATAATACAAGTGATAACATTTCGCATTTACATTAATATTACTCAGTGCTAGGATTCCGCCGAACTTAAATCAACGTGCTTAAATGACTTGCTACAAAAACAACGTGTTAGCAAGTTCCCTGCTAATGGAGCTAAAATGGGTAAAATGACTAATAAACGCCGAACTTATATAAAACCGCTGGCTGCTTTTGTTACCGCAACTTTATCAACTTGGGCGTCTGCTCAAGGAGCTGAAAATATACAAGAGCTATCAGTAACCAAAGCAAAAACGCAATCGGAACAAAGCTATAAAGTTGAAAAATCATCATCAATAAAGAACACCCAGCCGTTGGTTGATACTGCAAAATCAATAACGGTTATTAACAAAGCTGTGATGAAAGATAGAAATGTAGATAGTTTGCAAGATGCGTTACGTAATGTTTCGGGTATTTCATTGGCGGCGGGTGAAGGCGGTGCGCCAGCTGGTGACAGTTTATCTATTCGTGGTTTTAGTGCTGCCAATGATATTTTTATCGATGGTATTCGTGATATTGCCGGGTACGACCGTGATACTTATAACGTTGAGCAAATCGAAGTTGCAAAAGGCCCAAGCTCAGCGACAACAGGTCGAGGTTCAACGGGCGGTAGTATTAACTTAACTACAAAAACGGCGACGTTGGATGAATTTAATGATGCTTCGCTGCGTTTAGGCACAGAGAGTGATTACCGCGCGCAAATAGATAGTAACTTTAAAGTGGCTGAAACATCAGCGCTACGTGTCAATTTACTGGTTGATAAAGGGGATGTTGCTGGGCGTGATCATGTTGAAAAAGAAAAACAAGCAGTCGCGGTTTCGTTTGCGACTGGTTTAGGAACCAATAGCCGTTTTAATCTTAATGCTGATTATCAGAATCAAGATAATATGTCTGATTACGGTATTCCGTGGGTTGGTTCTAGCCCTGTTGCTGAACTTGCTGGTAGCGAAAATGCAGCGCCACCGGTGAATTTCACTAATTTTTACGGTAACGTATATCGTGATTTTGAAGATATCGAAGCGTATTCAACAACTGCAAAGTACGAGTATGACTTGTCGCAAACAACCACGCTACGTGCCCAAGGTCGCATTGGTCGTGTAGAGCGAAAAGATACAGTGACAGCGCCGCGTTTTATTGATGTAAAAACAACAACTGATATCAGAATGAGCGACGTTAAAAATCGCGATACGCGCAATGAATTGGCTACACTGCAACTTGATTTAGTTGGTGAGTACTATTTTGCTGGTGTAAAACATAATGTGGTTACTGGTGTTGAATTAACTAACGAGACATTTAGCCGTTGGAATGTGACTGCATTGGTAGCTGATAATTTAAAGAACGAACCAGCGCTGAATGACTTATACAACCCAGATGCTTATTTACCTTACACTGGTCAGTATGGTCGTGATGGCACTAGTACTGAAGCGGTTGCTAAAACCCGTGCAATTTATGCATTTGATACAATTACATTTAATGAATATTGGCAATTAACTGCGGGTTTACGTTCAGAGCAGTACGATAGCGATTATCAGTATGATTACAAGGATCCAGCATTAACGATCTCAACTAGCGATACCATGACTAGTTGGAACGCATCTGCTGTATATAAGCCAAGTCAAAATAGCAGCATTTACTTTGGTGCAGGTAACTCGTATAACCCATCGGCTGAAGGCATTGCAGTATCTACTCGTGGTAATTCAAGTGAGTTAGATCCGGAGAAGAGCCAAAGCTATGAGTTAGGCACTAAATGGAATTTACTTGATGATAAGTTGATGACCAGTGCCGCTATTTTTAGAACGGTTAAAACTAATGCGCGCGTGGATGATCCTAATAGTGATCAGCGTGGTGTTGAAGTGCTTGATGGTGAGCAACGAGTGCAAGGTTTAGAGTTGTCTGCAACAGGTATTATCACCGATGAATTAAGTATCATCGGTTCTTATAGCTATCAAGATAGCGAAGTTACTGAATCTACGGTTGATGGTGATGTTGGGCATAACTTGGCTCGAGCACCTAAAAATAGCTACAGTGTTTGGGCTCGATATGACTTTAGCGACGCGATAGCTGCAGGTTTTGGCGCACAATATATTGGTGAGCGTTATAATGGTAATTCAGCGACCAGTCGTAAAGCCGACAGTTATGTTTTGTTCGATATGATGCTTTCTTATCAAGCAACTGAGCAGTTAAGCATTCAGTTTAATGGTGAGAATTTAACGGATGAAGATTATGAAGATAAACTAGGTGGCGGACACTTTATTCCTGGTCAAGGTCGTTATTTTACACTAACGGCTAGTTATTCTTTCTAATTACAAATTAATGTTTGTTGAATAGGTTAAAGCTTATTAAACAGGTTAATGCTTATTAGCCTGTTTTTTTAAGATTTGGGAACTTCCATGCTATTAAAAATACCAGACTTGCTTAGTGCTGATGAAGTCGCTTATTGCCGTAATGTTTTATTGGCCGCGCAATGGACTGATGGCAGTGTTACCGCAGGTTATCAATCAACGAAGACCAAAAATAACTTACAATTACCTGAGCAAAGCGCTGCAGCCAAAGAGCTTGGTGATATAGTTATGGGGGCTCTGGCTCGCAGTGATCTATTTATGTCAGGGGCGTTGCCTGCAAAAATTTTTCCACCTTTATTTAACTGTTACCAAGGTGGCCAATCGTTTGGTATTCATGTTGATAATGCGATTCGACAAGTACCTGGCACACCAGTGAAAATTCGTACGGATTTATCAATGACGTTATTTTTGAGCGAACCAGAAGACTATGATGGTGGCGAACTCGTTATTGAAGATACTTATGGCTCTCACACAGTAAAACTCCCTGCAGGTAGTATGGTGTTGTATCCATCAACCAGTTTACATAAAGTCACTCCCGTAACTCGGGGGCGACGTTTAGCTTCATTTTTTTGGTTGCAGAGCATGGTTAATAGCGATGAAAAGCGTGGTTTGCTATTTGAGTTGGATATGTCGATTCAAAGCTTGCGCGAAAAAGTCAGCGATAGCCCTGAGATTGTTAGGTTAACTGGCGTGTATCATAATTTATTAAGGCAATGGGCACAGACGTAAACAGGTTGTAGTGATGTGTATTTAAACTCAAAATATAAAAGTATATATTTATAAGGCGCTACCACGATTGGTTAAGTGATAGCGCTTTTTAGATCTTACAATACACATTATTAAATATGTTATTGAAATGGTAGTTAATTAAGACTCTTTTTTGCAAAGCTAACAATTACCAGTAAATTTGCGATAAACCATAAGTCTTTAATAACAAAAAGGCCTAATCTTGCAAGTAGTGTTGAGCTGTCAAAAGCTCCTTCAGCTGAGAATAAAAATGTCTGCGTCATTAAAAATACGGCACTGCAGCCAAGAGCCGCAACATAAATGGCTAATGGATGCTTTTTAATGATAGCCAGAGCGAGTGCTAAAGCAAAAAAGATGTCGTACGCACCAATTAGATTAGACGCTGTTTGCACTGAAAATAAGGTATATAACCAAGACATAAAAATAGAGGTTGATACCAGTGATATAATTCCATTTGCTTCAAACTCGTAAAATTTCATACCACCAATCCAAATAAGCACTAATGCAACAGGAAAGAAATTCAAAATTGCCATGCCTTGAGCCGACAAGCGCTGCGGTTTATAAAGGTAAATAGCGAGAGAAACAAGTGCAGTGTACTTAATTATACCTTGCCCAGAGCCTATAATTGGGAAGCCACCTAAGTCAGTCATCCAGCGGCTTTCACTTAATAAGGTAACAAGCGGTATAACGGCAATAGTGATCAGGCTAACAAAAGCAGGGGTCTGAAAACGTGATTGTTTTAAACTTAAAATAATAAATAAAGCGGTTACTAAAAAAGCCACTCCTGCGAGTATTGATTGCCCAGTTTCAGGGATTACATTGGCTAATTGATAAAAATTGAAAATAGCATGCACATTATTTACCCCTGCTCCTAATAAGAGACTAAGACCCAATAGCGATAAGCTAATAATTAGCAGTGAATGAATACTGAAACGAGTATAGGTTGGTTGCATTTTTTATAGGTGATTAAATATAGATACTGTAAAAGAGTGGTAAACGAGACTTTTTATTTCAAAAAATATAAAAAAACCAGCTTATTGAAGCTGGTTTAAGTTTAGCTATTTATACCCATTTGGGTTATTACTTTGCCAACGCCACGTATCTTGCATCATCACATCGATACCACGCTCTGCTTGCCAATCAAGTTCACTAAGGGCTTTTTCAGGCGCAGCATAACAAGCTGCAATATCACCTGGGCGACGAGGTGATACCTGATACGGAATATCTTTACCACAGGCTTTGCTAAATGCGTTGAGCATTTGTAGCACCGAATAACCATTACCGGTGCCAAGATTGTAAACATGGGCACCGGTATCTTGGTTTATTTTATTAAGTGCCTTTAAATGACCAAGCGCTAAGTCAACAACATGGATGTAATCACGCACACCAGTACCATCAACCGTATCATAGTCATCGCCGAAGATACCCAGCTGCTTTAATTTACCCACTGCCACTTGCGCGATGTAAGGTAATAAGTTGTTTGGAATACCATTGGGATCTTCACCAATTAGGCCTGACTCGTGCGCACCTACGGGATTAAAGTAACGCAAAATTGCAAATGCAAAGCGCTCATCTGATTTAGCGATGTCTTGTAACATCATTTCAACCATCAGTTTTGATGTGCCGTACGGATTAGTAGTGCCACCTACCGGGAAATCTTCTTGAATTGGCAGGCTTGCTGGATCACCATATACTGTTGCCGATGAGCTAAATACGAGTTTAAACACACCTGCATCGCGCATAGCATCAACGAGAGTCAGCGTACCTTGCACGTTATTTTGGTAATACTCAATGGGTTTCACCATTGATTCACCGACAGCCTTTAAACCGGCAAAATGAATAACACTCTCAATTGTATGTTTTGCAAACACGCTGGCCAAAAATGTTTTATCAAGGATGTCACCTTGATAAAAGTGCACAGTTTTACCAGTGATTTTTTTTACACGCTCAAGTGATTCCACACTCGAGTTGCTTAAATTATCAATGATAACAACATCATTATCTTGTTGTAATAATTCAACAACAGTGTGTGAGCCTATGTATCCCGCGCCACCTGTTACTAAAATTGTCATGAAATCTCCATATATAAGGTGAAGGTGTATAGTTGTAATTTCATCATAAATAGCACTTCAATACATGCTTTATCTGATCTTTTTGTTGCTCCATGATGTTACGGTATCAATTAATCATAGTTAACTGGTGTCTGGTTACATGTTTTACGTAAATGATAACAATGATGGTGAATAGTATTAAGCTATAGTTAAGTTGTTAATGCTATTATTTCAACTACATTAGCCCACGGGCATTTTGGAGATAGACAATGAATACATTTAAAAAAGTAGCGATGGCTATGTTAGTTATGCTGCCGGTATTTGCTCAAGCAGGAGAAGCTGTCGTTAAATGGCAAGACTTCAATGACTACCGTGATGTACGTCCTTCAAATGAACCTAAAGGCTCATACCATAAACATGTAGCGAGCAGTTTCGAAAAGCACTTTAATAAACTGGCAGAAAAGTTGCCCGAAGGATATAAGTTTAATGTTGAAGTGACTGAGCTGGATTTAGCCGGTGATGTACGCTTTGGCGGTATGAATGATTTACGTATTGTAAAACCAATTTATTTTCCACGCATTGAGTTTCAATATTCGGTTACTGATAAAGACGGTAACGTGATTTGTCAAAGCGATAAAGTCGAATTAAAAGATATGGGCTTTATGGATAAAATTAAAATGGGCCGTGATGAACAGTTTTACTATGAAAAACGTTTGATCACTGATTGGTTTGATAAAGAATTACTGCCAGTTGTCACCCCAAGCTAAATTAACAGTAAAAAGCGCTACAGTTTAATGTTAGCGCTTTTTTAGTTACTTGAACGTTGCGAGTAATTGCAGTAACTGTTGTAATTTAATAACAGTGGTTTTTAGCTTTTCTTCACTAAAACCTTCTGAACTTAAGCTTTCTACATCTGCAGCTACATCTAACACATAAGGTTTGAAGCGCTTTGCTTCAAAGGTAAAACCAGCATCGGCAGGAAATAACGCTGTAAATTTACCTAAGCCTTGTTGTTGCAACTCATCTAATTTTTTATCTGCGTCAAGTGACTGACGATAAACAATTTTTAAGTTGGCATTGAGTTGTTCAATAATTGAATCCATTTTTTTCCTAAAGCTTTAGACCGCAATGCCGATATAATACGGGTAATAAACTAAAAAGTCAGGTATGAGCTATGAATATATCAGGTGGAAATCTACCGGCCATGAGTGGCGCGGGTCAAAGTGGCGAAGTATACAGCGCAGCATTGGCAAAAAAACAGCAAAAAGCGGATGGTGCAGCAGCACTGGCACTCATTGAAGGTGCCGCTAGTTCGAGCGCTGCGCAAACGCCAGCAAAATCAGTTACAGCTTCGCTTGGTAATAACGTTAACGTATACGTTTAAGCCTTGTGTTTATAAAAGCTTGAGGTCAATCGGCGTTTTACTTTTTTGACCGCCGATTTCGCGCATCAGCTTTGGTACTAAAAATCCTGGCAATGCGATAAGCATTTCTGCCATTATTTTGCGTGCCTGTGATTCGTCGATATCAAAATGACTCGCTCCTTCAACTTTATCAAGTAAATATAGATAATAAGGCAGTACGTCGGCATCAAATAACGCTTCGCTTAATGCGACTTGCGCTTCGCTGGTATCATTTACATCTTTTAATAGCACCGCTTGATTGAGCAATGTGACACCTACCTTTTTGAGTTTTTGCATTGCCACTTTAAAATCATCATCAATCTCGTTGCCATGGTTAATGTGATTAATAAACACAATTTTAAGTGGAGACTTTGCAAAACGTTCGCACAGTTGGTCAGTAACGCGAGATGGGATCACCACCGGTAGGCGGCTATGAATTCGCATTCGTTTAATTTGTGGTAATTGTTCAAGCTCATCCATAAACCAACTAATAGCATCGTCCTTGGCCATTAACGGATCACCACCACTTAAAATCACCTCGTTAATATTAGCATCCGATTTTATGTAATCGAGCGCTGCAATTAAGCTGCGTTTATTTAGCTGATTTTCTTGGTATGGAAAATGGCGACGAAAGCAATAACGGCAATTAACGGCGCAACCAGTTTTAAACATCACTAAAACTCGGGATTTATATTTGTGTAATAATCCTGGTTGAGCGTTGTTTTGCTCTTTTAATGGATCTTTATCAAAACCTGTTTTAGCGATAAACTCTTGGTGGCGCGGCATGACTTGCAGCAATAATGGGTCATTAATATCGCCATAACGCATTTTTTTGATAAAAGGCACAGGCACACGTACCGGAAAAAGAGCTCGTGCTTTGAGGTCTTTTTCGTCGGCCATGCTTGATAAACCTAGCATTTCTAGCAAGGTGCTTGGGCAAGTAACAACATTAGCTAATTCTTTTTGCCAGTTTATATGCAAATTTGCTTCATTTCTTTGTATCATTGGTAGGTAGATTACTCGAAATTATTAGATAGAGGAAACGATGGCGAATTATAGCACCAACGAGTTCAAGGGCGGCCTAAAAATTATGATGGACGGCGAGCCTTGCAGTATTTTAGAAAATGAAATGGTAAAACCTGGTAAAGGCCAAGCGTTTAACCGTGTTCGTATTCGTAAACTTATCTCTGGCAAAGTACTTGAAAAAACTTTTAAATCAGGTGAGTCAGTAGAGGGTGCTGATGTAATGGATACCGATCTTGCGTATCTTTACACTGATGGTGAATTTTGGCATTTCATGAATAACGAAACATTTGAACAAATCGCAGCTGATGAAAAAGCGCTTGGCGATGCTGGTAAATGGTTAGTTGAAAATGATGTATGTACTATTACTTTGTGGAACGGCAATCCAATAGCTGTTGCACCACCTAACTTTGTAGAGCTTGAGATCACTGAAACAGATCCTGGTCTTAAAGGCGACACAGCAGGTACTGGTGGTAAGCCAGCAACGCTAAGTACTGGTGCTGTTGTGCGTGTACCATTATTCGTACAAATCGGTGAAGTAATTAAAGTCGACACCCGTAACGGCGAATATGTAAGCCGTGTTAAGTAACTTTAATATAGCTTAATAAATCCCAGCTTAAGCTGGGATTTTTTTTGGAGAAAATATGTCAGCAGATCTTTGGCAACCAAGCGCACAAGTAAATACTTTGGCACAACGAGCCGCAATTTTACGCACTATTCGGGAATTCTTTTACCAACGCCACGTTATGGAAGTTGATACGCCTAGTTTAAGTGCAGCGAGTGTTACTGATGTTCATTTAGCGAGTTTTAAAACGCAGTTTATTGGCCCCGGTTTCGCTAAAGGCTTACCGCTTTACTTACAAACATCACCAGAATTTGCCATGAAGCGATTATTGGCAGCCGGCAGTGGTGCTATTTACCAAATTTGTAAGGCATTTCGTAACGAAGAGGCGGGCAGCCATCATAATCCTGAGTTTACTATGTTGGAATGGTATCGCCCTGGGTTTGATGAGTTTGCGCTGATGGATGAAATTGATGAATTAATGCAGCTTATCTTAAATGTTCCACCTGCAGAGCGTTTAACCTATCAAGATGCTTTTACCAAAGCATTAGGACTTGATCCGCTCAGTGCCACTATTGAACAGTTACAAACACTTGCCTGTGAACAGGGGTTTGCTGATATCGCTAAGCATGAAACCCACCGTGATACGTTACTACAATTATTATTTTGTATGAAAGTTGAGCCAACAATTGGCCAACAAAAACCTTGTTTTATTTATCATTTTCCTGCATCGCAAGCCGCACTGGCGAGTATTTGTGAGCATGATATTAGAGTCGCTGGGCGGTTTGAGCTTTATTATCAGAACATGGAGCTGGCGAATGGTTTTAATGAGCTCACCAATGCACAGGAGCAAGCTAAACGTTTTACTGAAGATAATGCATACCGCAAAGCGAATAACTTAACACAAGTGCCTATGGACACCCGTTTAATCGCCGCTCTTGAGCATGGTTTACCACAATGCGCAGGAGTAGCATTAGGGGTTGATAGGTTAGTGATGTTAGCAACGCAAAAAAACACCATAAAAGAAGTCATCGCGTTTGATGTAGGTAGGGCTTAAAAGGCTCAAGATTCAAGGTTAAGAAAAGGTAAAAGTAATCTAGCTTTTACCTTTTAACTTATCCCTTGAAACTCGTTTTTATAACTCGTAGATAAATGTGACGCCGGCAACCATTGGTTCGCCAAGCTGAGTGTATGTGTGAGTTGCATACCCTTCGCGTGGGTCGTTACCAAATTCAAAACCACGTGTAGGTACTTCTTCATCAAACACGTTACGTGCCCAAGCGCGAATTGACCATTGCTCAGCCTCGTAACCAGCAGTTAAATTAACTAAATTAATGTTCGGTGCCTGCGAGTTGTGGCTATCTGAGAAGTAATAATTATCTTTACCTTCAATGCCGATTGTAGCAAATAACTCATCAGTAAAGTTATAGCGAGCCGTGAATGCATACTGGTATTTAGGCGCTTGTGATTGCTCGCGACCATCTTGATCTAGACCAGATTGAGCGACAAAGTCATTGATTTTAGTATGTAAATAACCAGCGCTACCGGTGAAAAATAAGTCATCAGTTAATTGGTAACTGCCTTCAATTTCAAGGCCGTAATTCTCTCCTGAGCTGGCGTTATCAATATAACCAGTAAACTTTTGGTCTTCCACTTTCCAGGCTTTTAACTGCATATCTTCGCGATACATATAAAAGGCCGCTAAGCGCAGAATAAATTTCTCATCTAAAGAGCTACCTTTAACGCCAAATTCACCACTCCATAGGTACTCTGGTGCGAAACTAGTGTGGTTTTTAAAGAAATCAGCATCAAGATTTAAACCGTCATCTTTCGCTTTGGCGAGTGCTTCTGAGTTAATCCCTCCTGCTTTGTAACCACGAGTTAGGCTGGTATAAATCATGGTACGGTCAATGACTTGATACTCAAGGGCAAGTTTACCACCGACCATCACATCATCAGTACTTTCAATAAAACCATTATTATCGGTGTAATCACCTTGGTATTGCTCAACGCGTAAGCCTGTTATTAAGGTGGTTTTATTACCAATCGGCGTTGCTAGTTGGCCGTAAATTGCGGTATTACTAGTTTCATAAGTTGAAGCGAATGGAGCTGCAAGCCAAGTGTATTGGCGTTCTAAATCAACATTACGGGCTTGATAATAAAGTCCCGTAACCCAGTTACCACCTTTGCCATTAAATTGCAGTTCAGCAGCCTGGTCTTGACGATCTCGAAAGTAGCTATCGGTTGAGCTATAACCATCGGGGTGCAGTCCTGCACCGCATAACTGCGGCTTATTAATATCGTTACATACCCAGTCTTCATCAAAGCTATAAACTAAATCACTATCAATACCTGATAAGTTTAAACTGACATCAAACCAATCAAAGCCAGTGTAGATGTTGGCAAGACCTATCGCGATACTTTCTTGGTTATCTTGGCCTGGGTTATCGGCTACACTATTACGGCTATTATCAAGCGTAAATGCATCATAGCCGTTATTGATATCAATATAATGAACGCTTAATTCTGTGCGAAGGTGATCTGTAAGTTGGCTGTGTAGTTTAAAACGACTAACCAGTTCATCTTGCTGTTGTGTTGACTCGTTTAAATATAGGTTATCAACATAACCATCAGACTCACGTTGATAAATACTAGCGCGCACTGCGGTGCTGTCTGTAATACCAATACCTGCGGCAACACCGGCTTCATAACTGTTGTAGTTACCTGCGCCTAGCTGCACTTTGACGCTTGGATCAAAAGTTGGATCGGCTGATTCCATTTGGATCATACCAGCCATACCATCAGCACCAAAGCGAGTACCTTGCGGACCGCGATAAATCTCAACTTGGTTAACATCAAACAGTAATGAACTACCACCTAACCCTGAATAATTAATGCCATCAATCACTAAGCCAACAGAAGGGTTAATAGGGTCAACAAATTGTGAGCGTAAACCAACCCCACGAATTTGGATGTAACGGCCACGAGAAGCACCAGCGGTAAAATTTACGTTGGCAGCACTGGCAAGCATTTCGTCTAGAAAACTAGCGCCTCGGTCATTAATTTCGCGTTCGCTAAATAAACTGGCACTGGCACTAAGGGTTTGAATGCTTTCTTTTTGAAAGTCTCCGGTGACGAGTATTTTTTCAAGATCAGTATCTTCAGCAAAAGCTGGGGCGCTTATCAAAGGTAAAAGCGCGGCAGTAATTAAAGACAGGCGTAGTTTCATTCTATTACTTAACTCCATTTTAAGGACTTGCATGATAGCAACTATTCTCATTAAAGTCGTGATACCAGTTATATTTATGTGCTATAAACGCGCACAGTATACATAATAAGGAATACAAATATGACCTTTAAAGTTGACTTTAAAGTACGCGACTACGAATGCGATTTACAAGGCATTGTAAATAATAGTGTGTATTTTAATTACCTAGAGCATGCGCGCCATGAGTTTTTGCATGCGAATGGGGTTGATTTTGCTCAGCTTACTCGCGATAAAATTAATTTAGTCGTAATGCGTAGCGAGATGGATTACAAGCAATCACTAATGCCCGGCGATGAGTTTTATGTTGCTGTAGAGCCTGAGCGTATTAGTCGCTTAAAGTTTGGCTTTCGACAAACCGTGGTACGAAAGCATGATGAAAAAGTGATGTTAAAGGCACTGGTGATTGGCACCGCGGTGAATGATCTAGGTCGGCCATTTTTGCCCGAGCAAGTTGATCTACTATTTAAGTCTGAGTAATTTTCCGGTGCCACCTTTTTTACTATCTTAGAACATTTTTTTACATTAAAAACATGCATTATTAACGGTATAAACTGTTATTTATTGTTATCATGTTGCAATTGAGTTTTAGGTTAGTAATTACATGAAATTAGCAGCAATCCCGATGCTTATAATCGGTTTATGTATTGGCTGCTCATCGACAGGGACAGTCACCAGTGAGCAATTAAAATACACTAAGTGGCAACTATCACGGGTTGATGGTTTAGCAATCCCTGCATCATATTCAGCATCATTAAGTTTTATTGAAGCCCTGCAAGTCAATGGCTTTGCTGGTTGTAATAAATTTTTTGGTGAAGGTCAACTTGATGATAATCATTTAACGGTGAATAAATTAGGTATGACCCGTAAATCATGCGGAGATAAATTGGACGAGTTTGAACAGCAGTTTTTAAATGCGTTAAAGCAAGGTGTGCCACTGCAAATTCAAGATCAACAATTGGTTTTAAATGGCGAGCAAACATTTGCGTTTATTCCCGCAAGTTGATCTCTTGCAGGCTCGCAATATCTAACGTACACTCGTTAGCGAACAATATATAGAATTTTACTTGTCGGAGTGCCTTGAGTTTTTAACTTAAAGGCTGAGATCGCGAAAGCGGGATCCGTGAACCTGATCAGGCTAACACCTGCGTAGGGAACAAGCTGCCTAAAACGGGTGCTTGTGCGCCAGTTTTGGGCATAAGCACTGTGGCTGCCAAGGTTGGTAGTGCTTTTTTGTAACACCAATCTACGATCCATGTAGCATTTGCTACTCTCTATTGCGTTGCTTTTTATCGCACAGCAGTATCTGACAAGACAACCCTTTTAGCAATGAGGTAAGTCATGTCAAACACATCAAATAAACCGTCTCGCCGCGAAACTCGTGCGGCTGCATCAGATTATATTTATAACCTTACTGGGCAACCATTTCCAAGCTCACACAAAGTTTATGTACAAGGTACGCAAGATAATGTGCGTGTTGGTATGCGTGAAATTACTTTGAGTGATACCTTTATCGGTGGCACCGATGAAAACCCAGTGTACGAATCAAATGCACCACTGCGTGTTTATGATACGTCAGGCCCATACACAGATCCTGATTTTACTCTAGATGTTCGTAAAGGGCTGGATAAGTACCGCGAACAGTGGATTGAAAGCCGTGGCGATACTGAAATTTTAGGCTCAGTCAGCTCGCAGTTTTCTCAGCAACGCATGGCAGATGAAGGCCTTGATCATATTCGTTTTGAGCATCTCCCAAAAATTCGCCGCGCTAAAGCCGGTAAAAATGTCACGCAAATGCATTATGCTCGCCAAGGTATTATCACACCGGAAATGGAATATGTCGCAATTCGTGAAAACATGGGCCGTGCGCAACTTCAAAAAGAGTTATTAGCACAGCAGCACCAAGGCGAGTCGTTTGGTGCGAGTATCCCTGAGTTTATCACTCCTGAATTTGTGCGTGATGAAATTGCCCGTGGTCGTGCGATTTTACCTAACAACATTAATCACCCAGAAACCGAGCCGATGATTGTAGGGCGCAATTTTTTAGTGAAAGTGAACGCTAATATTGGCAACTCATCAGTTAGCTCATCTATTGAAGAAGAAGTTGAAAAAATGGTCTGGTCAACCCGCTGGGGCGCTGACACAGTTATGGATTTATCAACGGGTCGTTATATTCATGAAACTCGTGAATGGGTAGTACGTAACTCACCAGTGCCAATTGGTACAGTGCCTATTTATCAAGCGCTTGAAAAAGTAAATGGGGTTGCCGAAGATCTAACGTGGGAAATTTTCCGCGATACTCTAATTGAACAAGCCGAGCAGGGGGTGGATTACTTTACTATTCACGCTGGGGTGTTATTACGCTACGTTCCAATGACGGCAAAACGTGTCACTGGGATTGTGTCGCGCGGCGGTTCAATTATGGCGAAATGGTGTTTAGCGCATCATAAAGAAAACTTCCTTTATACTCATTTTGAAGATATTTGTGAGATTTTGAAACAGTACGATGTATGTTTCTCATTAGGAGATGGCCTGCGTCCTGGTTCAATTGCAGATGCCAACGATGACGCGCAATTTAGTGAACTGCGTACGTTAGGTGAGCTGACCAAAATCGCGTGGAAACACGATGTACAAGTGTTTATTGAAGGCCCAGGGCATGTGCCAATGCATATGATCAAAGCCAATATGGAAGAGCAGCTTAAGCATTGCGACGAAGCACCTTTTTACACCCTTGGTCCGCTGACAACTGACATCGCCCCAGGCTATGACCATATCACCTCTGGTATTGGGGCGGCGCAAATTGCATGGTATGGCTGTGCAATGCTGTGTTATGTCACACCAAAAGAGCATTTAGGTTTACCAAATAAAGAAGACGTAAAAGAAGGGCTGATCACCTATAAAATTGCCGCTCATGCCGCCGATTTAGCCAAAGGTCATCCCGGAGCGCAAGAGCGTGATAATGCGTTATCAAAAGCGCGTTTTGAGTTCCGCTGGCATGACCAATTTAATATTGGTTTAGACCCTGTTCGTGCTCGTGAATACCATGACGAAACACTGCCACAAGAATCTGGCAAAGTAGCGCATTTTTGCTCTATGTGTGGGCCAAAATTCTGCTCAATGAAAATCACCCAAGAAGTACGAGAATACGCTAAAGATCTAGAAGCCAGAGGCATAGATCCTAACAACGTAGGTGATGCTATTGAGATCAAAATGGTCGATGTTGAAGCCGAGATGCAAGCTAAATCAGCCGAATTTAAACAAAGCGGCTCAGAGATTTATCATAAAGCGGTTTAAAAACTAGTTAGTGAGTTAGAGAGTTGGCGAGTGAAAAGCTCGCTAACTTTACTCTTGTAGCTAGAAAACTGAATTAAGGATTCTCATGTCTTACAATATTGCGGTGGTGGGGTTTGGTTTAACGGGGCGTTTAACGGCGCTTGAGTTGAGTTTACAGCATCGGGTAACTGTTTATGAAGCGGGTGACAAACAAGCGCTTGATAGTGCAGGAAGAGTGGCAGCGGCGATGCTTGCACCACTGGCTGAATCTGTATTCTGCGAGCAAGACTTGGCCTTGATGGGGCTGGATTCAATAAAGCGTTGGCCGAGAATTTTAGCGCAACTTGATGAAGCGGTGTTTTTCCAACAGCAAGGCACACTTGTGGTTGCACACCAGCAAGATAAAGGTGACTTACAAAGTTTTATACTGCGTTTAAAGCCTTTAGCTGAACATCAAGGACATCAGTTAACAGGGGCACATATTGCTGAATTAGAGCCAGAGCTTACAGGGCGTTTTAACCAAGGTGTGTATTTACCTTGCGAAGGGCAAATTGATAATCAGGCTTTTTATCAAGCCAGTTTTAACACTCTAAAGCAGCGTAATGTGAGCTTTAAGTTTGCACAACAGGTTGATGTAACATCGCTAAATCTACAGCAATCGTTTGATTATATTATTGATTGCCGTGGCCTTGGCGCTAAAAGCGCAGCGTGTAAGCTACGCGGAGTGCGTGGTGAAGTAGTGCGTTTGTACGCCCCTGAGGTTAATTTAACGCGGCCAGTGCGGTTAATGCACCCGCGTTATCCTATTTATATTGCTCCGAAGCCAAATCATCAATACGTAATTGGCGCGACAGAAATTGAATCACAAGATAAGGGGGCTGCCACTGTGCGTTCGACTCTTGAGTTGTTGTCAGCAGCGTACACAGTACACAGTGGTTTTGCTGAGGCGCGAGTGTTGAATATTCAAACCGGCCTGCGTCCTGCATTTAGTGATAATCGCCCGCAGGTTTCCCAGCAGCAAAATGTGATCAGCATTAATGGCTTATATCGTCATGGTTATTTACTCGCACCGAGTTTAGTGGCCGATGCCATTGCACGGATAAAATAAGGCTTATTATGAAAGTAAGTATGAAAATAACAATTAATGGTCAACATTTTGAGTTAGCAGATAACGCCAATATAGCCCAAGGTTTGACGCAGTTTGCAGCAAAAGAGCCTTTTGCAGTGGCGCTTAATGGTCAATTTATACCGCGTAGTCAATGTGATACTACCTTACTTAACGAAGGCGATAGCATTGAATTACTGTCACCGATCCAAGGTGGCTAATATGAGTAGCGTAATATCAGATAGTTTCAGTATTTATGGTGAGCAGATCACTAGTCGGTTATTAATTGGCTCAGCACTTTATCCATCACCTGCGGTTATGGCCGATTCGATTGTTGCCTCTGGCGCGCAGATTGTTACTGTGTCATTACGACGTCAACAAAGTGCCGCCGCAGGAGATGACTTTTGGCAATTGATCAAAGATACGGGCTTAAAAATTCTACCCAATACTGCAGGCTGTCACAGTGTCAATGAAGCAATTACACTGGCACAAATGTGCCGCGAAGTGTTTGCTACCGATTGGATAAAACTTGAGTTGATTGGTGATGACTATAACCTGCAACCAGATCCATTTGCATTACTGGAAGCGACACAGATTTTATTAGCCGAAGGCTTTAAAGTATTACCTTATTGTACTGACGACTTAGTGTTATGTCAGCGTTTAGTTGATGCAGGGTGTGAAGTGCTGATGCCGTGGGGAGCGCCTATTGGCACAGGTAAGGGCTTGTTAAATAAATATAACTTAAAAACTATTCGGGAGCGCTTACCCGATACCACATTGATTGTTGATGCTGGCCTTGGCTTACCATCACACGCCTGCCAAGCGCTGGAATTAGGTTATGATGCGGTGTTATTGAATTCGGCTATTGCAGGGGCGGGCTGCCCTGTTACCATGAGTCATGCATTTAAAGCAGCCGTTGATGCGGGTCGTTTTGCTTACCGAGCAAAGGCGATGCCAGAAAAAGACGTCGCTGCGCCATCTACGCCCACTATGGGTATGCCATTTTGGCATCAACAGTAATAAATGAAGTAAAAAATTAGGAAATACGTAACTATGAATCATGTTGTTTGGACAATTGCTGGCTCTGACTCTGGCGGTGGTGCAGGTATTCAGGCGGATATTAAAGCGATGCAAAGTTTTGGCGTCCATGGTTGTACAGCGATCACCGCATTGACTGCGCAAAACAGCCTAGGCGTTGAAGCACTTAACCCGATTTCAACCGATGTTATTGAGTCGCAATTACTCGCCCTTGAAAGCGACATGAAAGCCCGTGTTATTAAAATTGGTATGCTTGCCAATGTGCAGCAAATTCAATTGATCAGTGAGCATCTAAAACATTATAAAGCCACTTGGCCGGTTGCGCCTTTGGTTGTATATGATCCGGTGGCCATTGCTAGCAGTGGTGACTTACTGACAGAAGAAGATACCGTTAGCGCAATTAAAGAATGCTTATTGCCGCTGGTGGATGTGATCACCCCCAATACCCATGAAACGCAGTTGCTCACTGGGATATATTTAATTGGTCCCAGTGCTGTGATCGAGGCTGCGCAAAAGCTACAAAGTTGGGGCGCAAAAGCGGTACTGATCAAAGGTGGCCATTGGGATTATCCAAGCGGATATTGCATTGATTACTGCAGTGATGCCAGCTCTTATGGCAGCAATGAATATTGGCTTGGTAACGAAAAAATTCAAACGCCGCACAGCCATGGTACCGGTTGTAGTATGGCGTCAGTGATTGCAGCGTGTTTAGCGAAAGGTTACCCGCTTAAAGATGCCTTTATTTTAGCCAAAGCCTATATAAATCAAGGTTTAAAAGCTGCGGTTCGTTATGGTGAAGGAATTGGCCCTGTGGCACAAACGAGCTTTCCCGATAATCTTGATGATTACCCACAAGTCATTGAAGCGGGTAGTTGGCTGGGTGATGAGCTGGATTTTGAACAACCAAACGAATTTACTATGGCGGCAGGTTTTACTGAGTGTGAAAACAAACAGCTTGGTTTATATGCAGTGGTTGATAGTCTCGATTGGTTAGAAAAGTGTTTAGCGCAAGGCGTTAAAACTGTACAACTTAGAATGAAAAACGCCAGCGAAGAAGAGCTTGAACACGCTATTGCTGCGGCGGTCACACTTGGTAAAAAGTACGATGGCAATGTGTATATCAACGATCATTGGCAGCTGGCAATCAAACATGGCGCTTATGGTGTGCATTTAGGTCAAGAAGATTTACTTGAGGCTAATCTGGTGGCCATTAAAGAGTCGGGCATGCGTTTGGGGATTTCGACCCATGGTTTTTATGAAATGCTGCGCGCTCATAATTACCGCCCGAGTTATATGGCGTTTGGCGCTATTTACCCAACCACGACCAAAGATATGACAGGGCAAATTCAAGGGCTTGAAAAGTTAAAGCATTTTGTGCCGTTAATGAGTGATTACCCAACGGTAGCTATTGGTGGCATTGATTTAGCACGAGCGGGCGAGGTTGCTGCAACCGGTGTTGGCAGTGTAGCTGTTGTTAGGGCTATTAGTGAGGCCAGTGACTATCAACAGGCGATTGCCGATTTACAAATGGTTATTAATAGCAATGAGTGAGGCAATAAAAGGATCTTTATCTGACAAAGAGCAGTTACGTTACAGTCGTCATTTAATGCTTAAAGAAGTCGGCTTTGAAGGGCAATTAAATCTCAAAGCCGCTCACGTTGTGGTAATTGGAGCGGGGGGGTTAGGCAGCCCCGCATTACTGTATTTAGCTGCGGCTGGCATTGGCGAATTAAGCTTGCTAGATGATGATAAGGTTGAGCTTTCAAATTTACAGCGCCAAGTGCTCTATAAAGTAAATCATTTAGGGCAAGATAAGGTCAGCGCTGCGGGCAAAGTATTAAGCAGCTTAAATAATCAAATCAAGATCAACACAGTAAGTGCAAAACTAACCACTGAAAATGCTGAACAAGTTTTTACTGGCGCAACCTTAGTACTTGATTGCAGCGATAACTTCAGCACTCGCTATGTAGTAAACCAGCAATGCTTGGCACTGGGTATTCCACTGGTGTCGGGGGCGGCAATAGCGAGTGAAGGGCAGTTGATGTGTTTCGATTTTCGCCAGCCACAGAGCCCTTGTTACGGGTGTATATTTGGAGCACAACCGCAACAGCAAGCGCTTAATTGCAGTAACGCGGGCGTGCTTAGTCCGTTGTTAGGTGTTATTGGCTCGATGCAAGCACTGTTGGCAGTTAATATCTTGCTGGGCCATCATCAAGGCAGTCAGTTTATTCGTTTTGATGGGCTAAGTTTAGCGCAGCAGCAGTTTAAATTAACTAAAGCGCCCGAATGTACTGAGTGTGCTGGGGAAAGAGCTTAAATAAAAAACGCGGCATGACTGCATTAGTCAGTCCGCGTTTTTAATTAAAATGAGTTATAACTTAATTATTAATTAGGTATTAATCATCAATCATCAATCATCAATCATCAATCATCAATTTTAGCAAACGGTGTGCCCATGCGAGTCACTGTGCCTGGTTTTTGATCATCAAAGATATCTGCTTTATTAGCACCCCAGGCTAAAATAACCGTGGAGCCTAATTTAAAGCGACCCATCTCTTCACCCTTTTTCAAGGTAATTGCATTTTCACCTGAGGTTTTGTAGTTCCAGCTAAATACATCTTTACCTGCTGGTGGTGTAACTGTACCTGCCCAAATAGTTTCGATACTGGCAACAATTGTTGCACCCACTAATACCATGGCAAGCGGGCCAATTTCAGTCTCAAAAATGGCTACTACGCGTTCGTTACGAGCGAATAGGTTAGGTACATTTTGCGCGGTAAGTGGGTTTACTGAAAATAAATCACCGGGGACGTAAATCATTTTACTCAAGGTGCCATCAATCGGCATATGAATACGATGATAATCTTTTGGCGCTAAGTAAATCGTTGCAAAGTCGCCGCCTAAAAAAGGCGCTGTATCTTGCTCTGAGCCGCCAAGTAAAGCTTGTAAGCTATAGCCATGTCCTTTGGCTTGAATAAGCTGGCCTTCAACAATTGGGCCTAGTTGACTGATGGCACCATCTACAGGATGAGTAATGATGTCATCTTCAGTGGTTAATGGCCGAACGCCTTCTTTTAAAGGACGAGTAAAAAACTCATTAAACGTTTTATAGTGAGCTGGGTCGCTATATTGCGCTTCATTCATATCAATTTTATATTGTTTAATAAACAATTTAATTAAAGTAGTTGTTAGTGCGCCTGCTTTAGCTGCAGCTAACTTGCCTACCATACGGGATACAAAATGTTTTGGCATTGCGTACTGCATTGCGATTTTGAATTTGTCTAAACTCACAAGTTTTTTCCTAAAAAATTATACGCGTGGAGCACGAGCACCCGCTCGGCCATCGGCCATTGTTTCTAAAATTCTATGGTAGCTATCAAAACGTAGCTGTGAAATATCACCATCATCGATTGCTTGGCGAATTATACAGCCCGGATCATTTAAATGCTTACAGTCTCTAAAGCGGCAACCGCCAATAAACTTGCGAAACTCTTTAAAGCACCAAGTAACGCGCTCTACATCTAAATGCCACAAGCCAAATTCACGAATACCAGGGGAATCAATTAAGTTACCGCCTGAAGGTAAGTGATGAAGTCGTGACACGGTTGTTGTGTGTTGGCCAAGGCCACTATTTTCAGAGACCTCTTTGGTCAGTATTTCAGCATCAGGTAAAACAGTGTTAACTAAAGTTGATTTACCCACACCACTTTGACCAACAAAAATACTATTTTTATCAATTAAGGTTTCTTTGAGTGCATCAATACCGTAACCGGTTTTATTACTGACTAGTAATACTTGATAATCAAGTGACCTATAAATATCCAGAATTTTATTGATGTTAGCAAGCCCAGGCTCATCAATTAAATCTATTTTATTGAGCACTAAAATAGGCTCAATGCCCATATCTTCGCAAGCAATTAAATAGCGGTCGATAATACTGGGGGTAAACTCTGGTAGTACCGCAGAGACCATCAAAATCTGGTCAATGTTGGCGGCTATGACTTTTACACCGTCGTAAAAATCAGGGCGAGTAAGTTGCGAGCGCCGTTCATGCATCGCTTCTATAACGCCAGCTAAATCACCTTCGCTGACTTTTGCGCGGCGAAATTGCACTTCGTCTCCGCAAACAATACCTTTAACGGTACGGCGAATATTGCAGCGCAAAACATCTCCGTTATCAGTTTCAATATCGGCATGTTGACCAAACCGACTGATCACCACGGCATTTTCAGGCGCACCTAAATTGTCAGTTTGCCATTGCTCAACCTTGTTAGTGGTTGGCGCAGAATCTGCATTAGACAAGCGTTTTTGGTGATTGGCCTTAATCCTACGGGATTGACCTTTACTTAATTTCTTCTGTTTTGCCACTTTTGGCCCATAACTTAGTTAAATGTCGTGCTTTTTGAAAAAAAAGCTTTAGGTCGACTGATGATACTAATATGATATATCTAAATGCGTTAGATCTAAAGGAAAGCACCGCAAGGTAATTATGTCTTTTCATAAATCAAATCTGATTTGGCTCGACCTCGAAATGACAGGTCTTGAACCAAGTACAGACAAAATACTCGAAATAGCCACGGTTGTCACCGACAGTGCGTTAAACATCTTGGCTGAAGGGCCAACTATTGCAATTCATCAAAGTGATGAGTTGCTTGATGGTATGGATGAATGGTGTACTAAGCAACATGGTCAGTCAGGGTTAACTGCACGCTGTAAAGCGAGCACATTCACAGAGCAAGATGCTGTTGAACAAACTTTGGCATTTTTAAAGCAGTGGGTTCCTGCAGGCGCTTCGCCTATGTGTGGTAATTCAATAGGCCAAGATAGACGCTTTATGAATAAATATATGCGTGAACTGGAAGATTACTTCCACTATCGTAATTTAGACGTAAGCACTATCAAAGAACTAGCACGACGCTGGAAACCAGAAGTTTTAGCACAAGTGCACAAAAAAGGTTCACACCTTGCTCTTGATGATATCAAAGATTCCATCATGGAATTAAAAGTCTACCAAGAAAAATTCTTTAATTTGTAAAAAACACTTGCAAACACATCGGATTATTGTAGAATCCTGCCCCGCTTAAGACGATAACCCCCGCGGGGTTAGTGTGCTTGAGCAATTTGAATGCGGCACTAGTTCAGTTGCCGGAACGTTCACCGCGACCTGTCGCGGACCAACGGAAAAATTACTGACTATTTTGAATGCGGCACTAGCTCAGTTGCCAGAACGTTTACCGCGACTTGTCGCGCACCAACGGACAAATTACTGACAATTTTGAAATGCGGCACTAGCTCAGTTGGTAGAGCGCGACCTTGCCAAGGTCGAGGTCACGAGTTCGAGCCTCGTGTGCCGCTCCAATTTCTCACCAAAGAAATTGCAGCAAGTTTCAAATTAAAAGCTATAAACTTTTTTAGAACCTAGAACCTAAAAATTATAATGCGGCACTAGCTCAGTTGCCAGAACGTTTTACCGCGACTTGTCGCGCACCAACGGACAAATTACTGACTATTTTGAAATGAGGCACTAGCTCAGTTGCCAGAACGTTTTACCGCGACTTGTCGCGCACCAACGGACAAATTACTGACTATTTTGAAATGCGGCACTAGCTCAGTTGGTAGAGCGCGACCTTGCCAAGGTCGAGGTCACGAGTTCGAGCCTCGTGTGCCGCTCCAATTTCTAACCAAAGAAATTGGAGTAATTTTAAAGTGAAAAATATTATGCGGTACTAGCTCAGTTGGTAGAGCGCGACCTTGCCAAGGTCGAGGTCACGAGTTCGAGCCTCGTGTACCGCTCCAATCTCTTTAAGTAAACATCCAATCTCTATTAATTCACTAGCAGATAAACACATGTCGTCATCTAAAAGACGTTCTAAGCGTTATGTTTAAGGCTTTAGCTGATTTCTAAGAGACACACGGCTTCCCACATCAATTTAGTGTATTCAGTCCGTTTATCAGCCACTTTAAGTTTTATATTTTTTGAGTAATTCCCTTTTTTTGCTATTGTAAAATATGGGAATAACTCAAAAGGGAATTTATTTATGAAATATTTAATGTTAATGGGTTTTGTTTTTATTTCATTCGGAGCATTTTCTGCGCCTTTAGATGATTGTGATAAACCTAATCAGCCTGACCACTATTATGAGGTGTGTCCAATAAAGGTGTTAATCACAGGTAAAAGTAAAATTGAAGGTGAAGAAGAGTTATTGATATCAGGCAAAATGTTTGAAGTAAAATATTATGCTTCACTATTTACAGAGACAAAAAAGCAAGGAGCATTGACGCTTAGTACTAAGAAAAATGTGAAGGTAAATAAATTAGATATTAATTTACGTTTTGAAGATTGCGATCAAAAAAATTGTAACTTAAGTGATTACAAAGAACATTTACAGCATCTAGTTGGAGATATAAGCATTTTTTTTAAAGCAATGGTTGGAAATGCGAATAGAAAGAAAATTGAGGATAATCTTAAAAATAGACTATTGGAGCTAGATCGCTCCATTTCATTTTCTGATATCACCACAGCTGTTGACCTTTTTTTAAAAGCTAGTAATAAGCCTGTATTTTTTAAGTTTTTGAATCCGCATGGGAATGTTATCGCATACATACGTGCCGATATAGATTTAAATGGGTATGTAAAGCTTTCTGAATTTATTTATAGAGTCGTAGAGGGAAATGAAACAAGCTGGTTGGGGAATAGAGACTATGACTTAAATGCCAGTGATGCTATGTGGGACTTTTTGTGGGAAAGACAATTAAGAAGAGTTAAAAGATGTGTAAACACGATTGTTCAAGTTAGAAACATGAATGGTAATCTAGAAAGTTTTCCAAGCACTCAGTGTTGGTATATATACAACTAAAAAAAGCTAAGATGGATACTGTTTTCTAGTTAAAAACTCGCTTATAGCGGGTTTTTATTTTCAGCCCTTAAACCACCTACTTCAGTAGATGGTAAACGAAGAAACAATACGAAGATATGTCAGGCATCAGCAGAAAGGGGGAGACAAGAGCAAGCTCCGTTAACTCTGGAGTAAACAACGCTCCCTTTTAGGGGGCTAATTCAAAACCACCTTCTTTAGAAGGTGGATCTTTAATTGAATGGTTTTTTGCAACCAGCTCATATTTTATCGAAACTAACTTCAATATTGGCATTACCGGCATCAGAGGTAAATGGGATTAATATTTTTGCCCCTTCACTTTTATGAGTTATGGTATGGCCTTTACCAGACACAACGATTGGTGTAGCCATATTAAAGTCATAGCCTTTTTCACCAAGTAGATTTTTTGCCCCACCAGTGACCATATTGGTAATTTCACCAACCATATCGGTTACTTCTTCATTGATCGAATCAGGGCGTTCACCTAGCATTCTTTCCATAATAGTCAAGGCAAGGCTCTCATCAAAAGTGATCGAAAATGAACCTTTAGTTTGCGGTCCTACCATGCCAATTAATCCCGAAACGTCGCCACAGGCAACTTCATCTTTTTTTATTTTCGGCTTACCCGGTTTTAGTTCGGTTTGCGCCATTGTGCTGAGCACATTTAATAAAGATGATAAAAAAGGATTGATGAACTCTACATTCATTATTGTTTATCCCTCGAATTTAGCAGTTTAACTGCGGTTATACGTTAAAGTGTAGTGAGTTATTTTAGCTCTGCACTTAATTATTCTTTACAATTTCCACATCTACCATGGGCTTCAATAGTTTGCCCCGATACGACGAAACCACTCTCAGCAGCAAGACTATTAAGTTCATGCGAAATCACGCTAGAGTGCAGCTCTTTGACAAAACCACAACTGTCGCATATCAACAGTTGTACAGGGTGGATATGATCAAAATGATGACACAACATAAATGCGTTAGTACTTTCAATTTTGTGAATAAAACCTAATTCAGCTAAAAAGTCTAAGGCACGGTAAATTGTGGCTGGTTTTGCTCCTGATTCAGTGAGTTTTAGTTGCTCTAATAAATCATAAGCGCCCACTCCGCCTTGCGCACTTGCTAATAGGCGAAATACTTTTTCACGAATTGGAGTGAATCGCGCACCGCGATTGTCACACACTTGTTTGGCTTTACTAACGAGTGATTCTATTTTCATCTTCTCTTATCCTTACGCTACCGTGTTATACTAACATACTGTATTGTAGTTGCAGCGTTTTTATTAGACAGTTTTATTCTAGGAAGGCTAACAATGAATGAATTATTAGCGGTATTTATTTTCTTTTTTGCGGTTATCGATCCAATCGGTACTGTGCCTGTTTTTATAGCCTTAACACGCGGAGATAGTGACAAATTCAAACGTAAAGTCGCGTTGAAAGCTGTTCTGGTGTCTGCTGGGGTATTATTGTTTTTTGTTGTCGCTGGGGAGCTGCTTTTAAATGCTATTAATATCCCCTTGTCAGCGTTTCAAATCGCAGGTGGTATCGTGTTATTGCTGTTCGCTTTGTCGATGATTTTTGGTGAAAGTAAACCAGAAATGGAAATTAAAAGTGTACGTGATAGCACTGAAACGGCCATTTTCCCTTTAGCTATCCCATCAATCGCCAGTCCAGGCGCGATGCTTGGCGCTGTTTTGATGACTCGTAATACTGAATACACGTGGGTTGAGCAGTTAATTACTTCATCAATGATGTTAGCTGTTCTTACTGTGGTACTTGTGCTGTTACTGTTGGCAACCCATGTTCACAAATTAATTGGTGATAGCGGTGCGAGTATCGTTAGCCGGATCATGGGTTTGATCCTTTCATCAGTTGCCGTGACAAATATACTCGACGGGATAGCCCATTATTTTGGCTTACAAGTATTCATATAAAGGCTGTGTAGCGCTGTTAAAAAACTATTGTCATATAAAATTTTGAATTATTGCTTAGAATTATCTAGATTAAATATAACGTAATAAAATTTAAGGAATGAAAAATGTTATTAAAAAAGATTATTTTATGCGGTTTTCTCGCTTTAGGATTAACGGCTTGCGTTGAACCGCCTCCAAGCGAAATGAAGGTTATTCAAGTTACTGACTATGATTTTAGTCATAATGACAATCATGCCGTTACCGTATATTTCGGTCATACGGGAGGAGATCATTACACCGTTACTTTATTACGAGACGAAATTAAAGAGGGAGTGTTTATTGAATCTTCCGCTAAAAATGCGCCTAATTTAGTGTTTGATGCCAGTTGGGCTGGTGAATATTATGTGCAGTCAGCTAAGCATGATACTCATTCATCTTTAAAAATACTTGAGCTAAATAGCGAAGCTAAAGTTGCTAAATTTGAAGTCGCAGCACGTTTGGTTAACCCCAAGCAAAAAAATGATTATATAAGCTTAGAAAAAACCACTATTACAGTGCAAGGCCAGCAATTTGATAATCTAACAAAATCGTTTTAAGTATATTATCTAAAGCGCAGCATACATTTTTGTTGCTGCGTTAAACAACTCAATCTCTGCTACCGACAAACAACAACTTGCTTACGATTGAAGCTCGGCTTTGATTTGTGTAAAATATAGCGCCTTCCAATGAGGGAATAACCCTTATACTTATATATCATCTGAGGATTTTACTTTGAATAGACGTTTTTCTGTGGCACCCATGCTCGATTGGACAGACCGCCATTGCCGTACTTTTCATCGTAAAATGACCAAGCATGCGGTGCTTTACACCGAAATGGTAACAACCGGTGCAATTTTATTTGGGCGTGGTGATTATCTACACTTTAATACACATGAAAACCCCGTTGCTTTGCAATTAGGTGGCTCTGATCCTGAAGCTTTGGCAAAGTGTGCAAAACTGGCTGCTGAACGTGGTTATGATGAAGTAAACCTAAATGTTGGTTGCCCTTCGGATCGAGTGCAAAATGGCCGCTTTGGTGCGTGTTTAATGGGCGAGCCGCAGCTTGTTGCTGATTGTATTGCAGCAATGAAGGCGGAGGTTACTATTCCTGTTACGGTGAAAACACGCATTGGTATTGATGAGCAGGATTCATATGAGTTTTTATGTGCGCTGATCGAAGCGAGTCATAAGGTTGGCTGTGATGACTTTATTATTCACGCCCGTAAAGCATGGCTAAAGGGATTAAGTCCGAAAGAAAACCGTGAAGTTCCACCACTTGATTATCCGCGTGTTTATCAACTGAAAAAAGATTACCCACAGCTTGATTTAAGCTTAAATGGTGGGGTTAATACCATCGCTGATAGTGTTGCTCATTTAGCGCATCTTGATGGCGTTATGATCGGTCGTGAAGCGTATAGTAATCCATTTATATTAAGTGAAGTGGACGAGAAAATTTACGGTGATACTGCGTGTACATTATCGCGTCATGACGTGGTGCGTTCAATGTATGGTTATATTGAAGATGAAATGCGCCAAGGCGCTAACTTTTGGCATATAGCTCGCCATATGTTGGGTATTTTCCAAGGCCAACCAGGGGCGCGAGGATTTAGACGTCATTTATCTGAAAACGGCCATGGTAAGCAAGCAGATTTATCAGTGATGGATAAAGCATTAAGTTTTGTGCCTGAATAGCTGAAATTTTAATCTTGGAAGCCACTTTTTAGTGGCTTTTTTTGATCCTAAAATTTAGTCAAAATATCACTTTTTTAGTTAATTTAACGTATTTTAATTCAGCTAAACGTCACTTTTAAATTGATGTTATCTTTCTATCCTATTGTTATTTATTGTTTTAGTTGTTTTTCTAACGACATGGCATAAGTCTTGGAATCTCCTTGGTGTAATCACCCATAATCAACAGGAGAAAATCATGGGCCTAATGAATCGTGTTAATGATCTAATTCAATCAAACTTGGTCGCTGTGCTTGATAAGGCAGAGGATCCAGCAAAACTACTTAATTTACTTATTATCGAGATGCAACAAGCTCTGAATGAGTGTCGTACTACTACTGCAGCGATTTTGTGTGAAGAAAAAGCATTGAAACGCCAGCAAAGTGATAAGTTAACATCCATAGCACAATGGCAAGAAAAAGCCGAAATAGCCGTTAGTAAAGGCCGAGATGATTTAGCCACAGCCGCATTAAAAGAAAAGCAGCGTGTAGTCGCTGATATGGCAGCTGTTGAACCTGAGCTCGTTAAATTAACCGATTCATTGGCCAAGTTAGCTGACGATGCACAGCGTTTACAAGACAAACTTAGTGCTGCCAAAGCAAAGCGGCAGAGCTTAACTCAGGTGCATAGTGTTTTAAATGCACGAGTACGAGTTAATCAGCAGTTACATAGCGATAAAGTGGCACATGCACTGTCGCGTTTTGATGTGATTGAGCGCCGAGTTGAGTCAATTGAATCACAAGTGGAAGCATACGAAATGGCTGCAGCTAATCAATCAGACACGGCAACGCAAATTGATGCGCTTGTAAAAGACGAAGCCTTGGATAAAGAGCTTGCAGCACTTAAAGCTAAAGTAAAACAGTCGGCTTAGGAGTTATAAAAATGAATACATTTAATAACAATACTCAATGGTGTAAAGATCCATTAAATAAAAAAATATCGGGAGTATGTAGTGGCTTAGCGCGTCGGTTTGACTTTCCGATTTGGGCAACTCGATTAGCAACTATTGTACTGTTTATTCAGTTCCCACTGTTTATTGGTGCGGGTTATTTAATTGCACATTGTTGTTTAGACAACAAGGTTTATTAGGAGAGCGCCATGAAAATTATTGCACTGTGTCTACTAGCAGCATTGTTTATCGCTTCTAGTCCATTTGAGATAATGCAGTTTGACTCATGGCAGCTCCCTTTGTGGATTGCTGACTTGAGTTGGGTTGGCATTGAACTATTTGGTGCATTAGTCGCTGTGGTGGTCGTTATTGCCATTATTGCGCTGGTTAGTGTTGGTTTGATTGGCGCAGGTCTAATAATAGGAGTCGGCGTGATGCTGGCTTTGTTGTTTGGTTCTGTGATGATCGCATGGCCGCTACTGCTGATTGTTTTTCTGTGTTGGTTAGTCGCGGATAATAAAAAGGTGGCATAGCTTGCCACACAGAGGTTACCTTAAATGCTAATTTAGCTGACTATTTTTTCGCAAATATGCTAAATTTAGCACTTAAAGTGATTATTATAACAAGGATCGAAATGACTCTTAAGCCATTACTAACTATCTTCACAGCGGCTTTTTTAGCTGTAGGCCTATACTCTCCTGTGCTATTTGCCCATGCAGAGCATCAACATGATACAGCAAGTGATATTGTAGTTAGCAATGCCCAAGTAAGGATTTTTTTACCTGGCAGTCAATCCAGTGTTGGTTATTTAACGCTTGTTAATCATGGTGATGCAGCAGTGACATTAACTAAGGCTAGCCTTGAGGGCTTAGGACGAGTTGAAGTACATGAACATCAGCATGTTAATGGTATGATGAAAATGCAAAAAGTAGATGGGTTAGAGATCAAAGCACATCAACAGCTAGATTTTAAGCCAGGTAGTTATCATTTAATGGTTTTTGAACCAAAAGAGCCGTTAAAAATAGGGCAAGAACTCAAACTCACGCTATATTTTAGCAATGGAGATCGTGTATTTACTCAAGCTACCGTGGTTTCATTAGAAAGCCAAGTTGAGCAAGTATCACTATCTGAACAGCACCATACACATCACTAGGAGATTAAATGTCACAACATAAAGGGAAAATTATAGCAGGGCTAATATTAGTTTTTATTTTATTTTATGCCGTATCTGTGTATTGGAGTGTTGAGCCAAGCCGCGTAAATGTGATCACGCAAGCTAAACAGGATGCGCAGCAGCGTGGCGAAAAACTAGTAACAGGTTACACAACAACTACGGCTTTGATTAATGTTGCCAGCACATTATTGAATAAACCTGGTGGCTATTTATCAAATGATGTAATACCTCCGAGTATTCTTATGGATAATATGCCTGCTTGGGAATATGGCGCATTAGAAATGACGCGCGATTTGGCGCTATCAATGCGTAAAGACTTTAGCCGTTCTCAGTCGCAATCGACCGAACATGAAGCTCTAAAAAAAGCCCAGCCCCAATTTAATATTAGTTCAGAAGCATGGGCGTGGCCAAGTGCCGAGAGTGAATACCAAAAAGGCATTGATTTATTAATCGTGTATCGTACTCAAATAGCTGACCAAAACAGTCGTGACAGTCAGTTTTACGCGCGGGCAGACAACCTACGAGGCTGGTTAAAAGAAGCCGAAAAACGCCTTGGTAGTTTAAGTCAGCGGTTAAGTGCCAGCGTTGGTCAAGATCGGTTAAATACTGATTTAGCTGGTGACAAAGAAGCACACCAAGCGACTTATGCACCATTACAAAATCAGATAAAAACCTCTTGGTGGGAAATTGATGATGTGTTTTATGAATCACGCGGTGCAACTTGGGCTTTATTACATTTTTTGCAAGCGGTAGAATATGACTTTGCTGATGTATTAGAGAAAAAGAATGCACGTGTGAGCTTACAACAAATTATACGTGAGCTTGAAGCAACCCAAGAGACTGTTTGGAGTCCGGTGATTTTAAATGGTAATGGTTTTGGTTTTGTTGCTAATCACTCATTAGTAATGGCAAATTATATTTCACGAGCCAATGCGGCTCTTATTGAACTTAGCGAACTTTTAGCGCAAGGATAACACATGAAAAAGTACTGTTTAGCCGCTGCCCTTTCGATGGCATTTTTGGCTCCAGCGGCTCACGCTGACACTCTATTAGGTTTATATGTTGGTGTTGATGGCTGGCAATCTGATAATTCAGGTAGCTTTTCTGATAGCGGTAATATGCAAGACTTTAATTTTGAAGATGAAACCTTCATTAGCTACTACGCAGCGCTTGAGCATCCAATTCCATTAGTGCCAAATATTAAGTTAAAGTATACCGAGCTTGAGTTAAATGGCTCAACCTTGCTTAATGAGACGTTTGAGTTTGGTGGCACTTCATTTACAACCAATACCACTGCAACTACGGTCAGCGATTTATCACACATTGATTATATTTTATACTATGAGATATTTGATAATGACTTGTTGTCTATCGACTTAGGTGTAAATGCTAAGCAGTTTGATGGCGATATTGTTGTTACCGGTACTGCCAATGGCACAACAACAACAGAAACTGTGGATTTTTCTGGTTTTGTGCCATTAGTGTATGGTCGTGCTGAAGTAGGCTTACCGTTAACGGGTTTAAGCGTATTCTTTGAAGGCAGCTTACTTGCTATCGATGATAGCAAAGTACAAGACTACCAAGCGGGTATTGCATGGGCTTTACTTGATAACTTAGCGGTAGATTTAGATATCAAAGCGGGTTACCGTAAAATGACGCTAGAGCTTGATGATATTGATAATCTATATACTAATATTGATGCATCAGGTCCATTTGCCGGCATACAAATTCACTTCTAATTTGTGTGCTTTGGCGTGGTACCGTTATTTAATTGCGTGCCACGCTACTTCAAACTCTTCCTCAAGTGCACTGTTTAACAAGTGCTTATAGGCCTTATTAACTGGCGTGTTAATCAATTTTCTAAGTTCATCACCCGTTTGCGTAAATTTATAGTAACTGAGCACTAAATCGTTATTTTTTGGTTTGAGTGCAATCCGTTGGGTTAAAAATGTCAGATTCATTTCTTGGCCCGCCTTAAGTGCTGCGGATTCAATTTCTTTACGGTAGATTAGGCCGATATCCATCAAAGTTAATACATCAGGAAAGCTGATCCCAGCTTTACCTAAGTTAAACGACACTTTATTGCCTTTGCGTAGCAAATCAAATAGCGAAGGTTTTTTATAAAAGCCTAATAAAATTAAATGGCTATTATCTTTTTCATTATAGCCACAAATCGCGGTACATTTTTGTAATGCATCCGCTTCGCGCTGGGTCATTTGCTTAAGTGTTTGTAAGCTTTTAATTGAAAATGTTCCCGGTGATACCGTTTCTCCCGCTAAAATTTTTGCCCACAGCTTTTGCATTGATTCGTTTGAAGTATCTTCACATAGTGCAATAAAGCGTTCGACCCAATCACTGTCAGGTTGCCCTTTACTAGTTACGTCAGGGCAAAAATCCATTGCCATGGCCATAATCGCTTCAATATTGTGTTGTTGTTTGATAAGGAGCAATTGTTGGCGATGTTGGGCTCTATTGAGTGTTGAGTTATCACTATTGACTTGATAGGGCAGTTTACTTTGCCCTTGTGGGCCATAACTATCATCACTGGTACTGGTAAGGCGAGTCGAACTGGTTTTACTCATCGAGTAACCTAGCTTAGTTTCAATTATATGAGCAAGGTTAATTTTTGCTTGGGCTGTTTGAATCGTCATCGATCTTCTCGCTGTGTGGGGCTATTTGCAGCTGTGCAGTAGTTTTTAAATTATTAAGTCCAAGTTTCACCGTATTTGCCAAAATATATTGGCTAAATAGCGCCAAGTAACCACCTAAAATTGAAGTAGTAACTTCGCCATCTAGTGAGCATGTCACTTGATTACCATTAGCTAGTGGTGAAAAAGAGACCACACCTGTAACAATATGCTCTTCATTAAAGAGAATATTAAAATTGATTTTAGTGCTGCTTATATTGGTAATCGTCATTTCACCAAATCCCCAGCTACTTTGCCAAAATTGATGAGCACCAACGCCAGAGCTCGGCTCTCCAAGCGTGAAAACAATACTCGGATCTACTTTTTGCCAAGGTGACCAGCTAGACCACTTGGTAAAATCACTAAGTAACGGGGTGATATCTGTTTGCGGAGCATGAATTTCAATGCTCTTTTGTACTTGGTATTGCTGTGGCAATAGCAGCCCAATTACCAAAAGAATTAAAGTAATCAGAAAAATAAATTTAGTAATTCTGGGTAAAATATTAATGGCTGTTCCTTAAATTATAAATTCCACTGTCGCACAGCAAGCTGCTGAATATCGACTATAATCTGTAAATCAATATTCATTAATCATCGACATTAATACTGTATCATAAGTTAAATAGTGATAACTTATTAGTCAATAACTGAATTGTCTCAATATTAAATGATGGCGCGTAATATTTGAATTTAAAGGATTTGGAATGACGTCAGAACACAATGATTTTTTGTTTTTTAACCATGAAGATGAGCCTCATGAAGAGGTTGTGCCCAAAGATTACTGGGATGTTCTGATTGTTGATGACGATCCTGAAATTCACACTGTAACAGAACTAGCACTCTCAGGCGTCGAGTTTTGGGGAAGAACACTGCGTTTTCATCATGCTTATTCTGGCGCTGAAGCAGTTGAAGTGTTAGCTAATACTAATAATGTGTCGGTATTACTGTTAGATGTAGTCATGGAATCCGATGATGCGGGTTTAAAAGTAGTTAAAGAGGTACGTGATACGCTGAAAAATCATAACGTACGAATTATCTTACGAACGGGTCAGCCTGGATATGCGCCTGAAGAACAGGTGATCCGAGAATATGATATCAATGATTATAAAACTAAAACCGAACTTACCCGCAGTAAGCTAGTTACCTCGTTAGTTACAGCTATTCGCTCATACGAACAAGTTTGCCAACTTGAATATCAAAGCAAAGCGTTAAATAATATTCTGTTAGCCTCAAAGGCAATTTTAGGTTTTACCGACATTAAAGCATTTACTATGGCGGTGATTAAGCAGCTCTCGGTAATTTTAGATTGTGCGCCAAGGGGGGTTGTGTGTGGCAGTCTGGATGATAGTTATCAAGTTCAAGTGTTGGGTGGTTGCGCTGAGTTTAGTGCTTTTATTGGCCAAGGTGTAGAACAACTTGATGATGGGCGGATTATTTTGCAAGTGAAAAATTGTTTTGAGTTTGGCGAACATCAGCACACTGAGCACGACACTACGTTTTTATTGAAAAGTAAAAATCGTCAGGCTGCTATTTACTTAGAGTACGTTAGCCAACCAAGCTTAACACAATTGCAATTTGCTGAAATTTTCTTAACAAACGTCAGTGTAGGCTTAGATAACGTCAGACTTTTTAATAAACTCAGAGATGCAGCCTACAAAGATGTGTTAACAGGTCTTGCCAATAGAACTGATTTTATTGAACAAATTGAAAAGTATCATCGATTAAATAGTAACGAGTATCTATTTATTCTAATTGATGTCGCTCATTTTTCAGACATCAACAATGGTCTGGGTCAAGAAGTGGGTAATCACTTACTTACATCAATCGTTGAGCGACTCAAACAAGAATACCCAAACGCTAAATTACTGTCACGGATTGGTGCAGATGTATTTGGTTTTTTAATTGAGCGCGATGGATTTGATCTAAACGAATTAAGTGAAAATTTAAGCTTACCGTTTGCAGCAGCAGAGCATCTGTTACCGGTTAATTTTAAAATTGGTTTGTGCGAGCAACTGGACTTTCAAACCACCGGTATTGAAACACTTAAGCTTGCGTATATTGCACTCAATCACGCTAAAAAAGGTAATCAGGGGAATGCTGTTTGTTATACACCCGATATGGAAGAGCAAATGGCTTGGCGATTAGGGATTATTCGCCAGCTTCGCCAAGACTTTGAAAATAATAAATTGGAAGTATGGTATCAACCGCAATTGGCGTTTAGTGATTTGTCATTAAAAGGCTGTGAAGCATTACTACGTTGGCCATCGGGACAAGGTAACTATATTTCTCCTGCGATTTTTGTACCACTTGCTGAAGATGCCGGGCTAATTGTTGAGATTGGTCAATGGGTATTGGAGCAGGCTTGTCAGCAGCAAAAACGTCTTGAGGTTCAAGGTGTTGAAATTTGTATTGCGGTCAATGTGTCGGTACCGCAATTTAAGGTAAAAGGCTACGCACAACAAGTCAAAGATACTTTGCGAAAATATCAGGTAAACCCAAAAAATATTGAATTAGAAGTTACCGAAAGTGTGGTGATGGATGATCTCTCGATGGTGATTGAAACACTGCAAGATCTAAAAGAGTTTGGTATTGAAGTGGCGATAGATGATTTTGGTACTGGTTTTTCATCACTGAGTTATTTGCAAAAGTTACCGTTGGATAGGTTGAAAATAGATCGTGCATTTGTCAAAGACTTACCCGAAAAAGACAGCGGCGCAATTGCCAAGCTGGTTATAGCTCTTGGCGCGCAGCTCGGATTAAAAACGATTGCAGAAGGTGTTGAAACACAAGCACAAGCTGATTTTCTTAAGCAATTGGGTTGTGATGAAGTGCAAGGTTTTATGTACGCTAAACCGATGCCTGAAGTTGAGCTTATTCAATATATTGAAAGTAAAAAATAATATTATGTTTGATGCCAGTGTAAATAGCTAATATCGCTTGGTGATTAATTCGGGTATACTCTGCGACCTTTTTTAAAGCAATTGGTTACTTTATATGAGCGCACTTAAAGCCAAGCGAGCGTTATTCTCATACCCTAAATATTGGGCTGAGTGTTACGGCACAGCACCATTTTTACCAACTACACGCGAAGAGATGGATGCCCTTGGCTGGGATAGCTGCGATATCATCATTATCAGTGGTGATGCTTATGTAGATCACCCCAGCTTTGGTATGGCGGTAATTGGTCGTGTACTTGAAGCACAAGGTTTTAGGGTCGGTATTATCGCTCAGCCAGAATGGGATTCGAAAGATGCCTTTATGGCTCTTGGTAAGCCTAACTTATTTTTTGGTGTGACTGCCGGTAACATGGACTCGATGATCAACCGCTATACGGCTGAAAAGCGTATGCGCCATGATGATGCCTACACGCCCGGTAATGTGGGTGGCAAGCGTCCTGATCGTGCGGTGATGATTTACTCACAACGATGCCGCGAAGCCTACAAAGGTGTGCCAATTGTAATAGGTGGTATCGAAGCCAGCTTACGTCGAATTGCCCATTATGATTACTGGCAAGAAAAAGTTCGCCGTAGTATTTTATTTGATGCCAAAGCCGATATTCTTATTTACGGTAATGCTGAGCGACCATTAATAGAAGTTGCTCATCGTATTGCCGCCGGCGAAACGATGGATACCATTCAAGATATCCGTGGTACGGCGGTTATTCGTAAAGAGCCATTACCGGGCTGGCGTGGTAGTGATTCCACCGCGATTGATAAAATTGGTAAAATTGACCCAATTCCAAACCCATATGGTGCGGATGATGTGGGTTGTAGCAAAAGCGAATTTAAAAAAGCGGGTATTGATTTACAAGCTGAAGCGGCAAAACCAATTACCATTCAGCCAGCGCGTCCTAAACCTTGGGAAAAAACCTACGTTAAGCTACCTGCGTTTGAGCAAGTGAGTGTTAATAAACCACTGTACGCTCATGCATCACGTATTTTACATCAAGAAACGAACCCAGGTTGTGCTCGAGCGTTATTCCAACGCCATGGCGATCGTTCTATTTGGGTTAACCCACCTGCGTATCCGCTTGAAACACATGAAATGGATGCGGTGTTTGGATTGCCTTATCAGCGTGTTCCGCATCCAAGTTATGGTACTGCAAAAATCCCCGCTTACGACATGATCAAAACCTCAGTTAATATTATGCGAGGTTGTTTTGGTGGCTGTAGTTTCTGTTCAATTACTGAGCATGAAGGACGGATCATTCAAAGTCGTTCACAAGAATCGATTATTGAAGAAATCGAACAAATTCGTGACAAAGTACCAGGGTTTACTGGGGTTATTTCGGACCTTGGTGGGCCAACTGCTAACATGTATAAACTGCGTTGTAAGAGCAAAAAAGCTGAGAGTACCTGCCGACGTTTATCATGTGTATATCCTGATATTTGTAAGCATATGGATACCGACCATACACCGACTATCGAGTTGTATAAAAAGGCCCGTGAAGTTAAGGGGATTAAAAAAATCCTAATAGCCTCTGGTGTTCGCTACGATTTAGCTGTGCAAGACCCTCGTTACGTCAAAGAACTTGTAACCCATCATGTTGGTGGTTATTTAAAGATAGCGCCTGAGCATACCGAAGACGGGCCATTATCTAAGATGATGAAACCAGGCATGGGCGCATATGATCAGTTTAAAGAGCTTTTTGATAAATACTCAAAAGAAGCAGGGAAAAAGCAGTACCTGATCCCTTATTTTATTTCTGCGCATCCTGGCACTAAAGACGAAGACATGGTGAACATGGCGTTGTGGTTAAAGTCGAACGATTTTAAACTAGATCAAGTGCAAAATTTTTATCCGTCACCAATGGCTAATGCCACCACGATTTATCACACTGGGATGAACTCGCTGCGTAATATTAAAAATAATACTGAGCAAGTGCCGGTGCCAAAAGGCGCGCGTCAACGTCGTTTACATAAAGCGATATTGCGTTATCACGACCCAGCAGGTTGGCCGATGATCCGTGAAGCACTGCGTAGTATGGGCAAAGCTAAGTTGATTGGTAAAGGTCCAAACTGCTTAGTGCCAGAAGAAACCCGTGACGAAAAATCGCTTAAAGCAGGTAAAGGCGGGCGTCCAGCGCTTAGTCGTCACACCGGATTTAGCCAGTTTAAAAAAGCCAATACCAAACCTAAGGTTGGCGGTAATCGTCAGCGGGCTAGGTAGTTTTAGGTAAATAAAAAACGCCCAGCATTTGCTGGGCGTTTTAGTTTATGGCTGCTTATTCTTCAGCTTATTCTTCAATGAAAGCTTCGCCTTCGGTCATCCACTTAGCGGCAGGCTTGCCTTTTAAGTAGTGATCAAAGTACTGCATCATCCGAATTGAAAAATCCACTTGGTTAGGGAATTTCTTTAAGTGGTGTGGTTCACCTTCATACTGCAAAAACGTCGCATCTTTGCCTGCACGGCGCAGCGCTAAATAATACTGTACGCCTTCGTGCCATGGTACAGCATCATCTTTATCACCAAACATAATTAAGATTGGTGTATTTACTTTATCAGCGAAGAATACCGGTGAGTTTTCGATGTAAAGCTCTGGCGCTTCAAACAAGGTTTTACCGATACGGCTTTGCCCAGTTTCATATTGGAACTGACGCGCTAATCCAGATTTTAAGCGAATACCGCTGTAAGCGCTGGTCATGTTTGACACGGGCGCACCCGATACTACCGCTTTGAACATATCAGTTTGGGTGATCATAAAGGCACTTTGATAGCCCGCCCATGAATGCCCTTGTAAGCCAATTTTATCAGGGTCAGCGATACCTAAATCAATCAGCTTTTGGGTGGCGTTGATCATGGTTTGCGTTGATGATTTACCTGGGTGACCAATTTCAAAGCGAATATCAGGTAAGAAAATCGCGTAACCGTTCGAAGTAAACATTGGGAAGTTAGGGCGGTGGTTTAATTCCATTTTAGGGAAATCAAACATGCGTTGACTCATATAACGGTAAAAATACACCACCACTGGCACTTTATCGCCCTTTTTATAGCCCGCAGGCTTTATCAATACGCCTTGTAAGTCTTCACCATCGAAGCCTTTATAGCTAATTAGCTCCGGTTTTTGCCCCCACGCAAAGTCGTTAACTTGTGGGTTTAAGTTAGTAACGCGTTGTGGCTTTTTAAAGCTAAAATCAGTTTGATAAAAGTCAGGGAACTGCTGATAAGTTTGCTCAGTGAATAGGTATTTATCGGCATTTTTAGCTTTTTTTACCACGTCAAAACGTTTTTTACCGCTTAATACTTTGCTGATCGAGTTATCAGCAAGATTGAGTTTTGCTATTTCAGTTTGCTTTTGCTGTAAGTTTGTAGCGCTAAGTAGTAAAGTTTCATCTTGTTTAAAGCCTACTTGGTCTTTATCAAGTTTGATGACTCGATATTGCGTGTTGTTTTCTTTGCCTTGTGTAAGGCGTGTGGCTTTGAGAGTTTTAACGTCAAATGCCCAGATATCGTATTTGCTATATACCAGCACTTGGCTGCTATCAGTTAACCAACCGGCAAAACCATAACCCGGTTGAGTTGAAGGGTAATCGTGCTGATCATCAGCGAACGTTGCTTTAATCGCTGTTGTTAAGGTACTGACTTTATTGTTACCTAAGTCTTTGAGTTGCACTTGGCTATTTTCAAAGTAAGCAGCAAATTGTCCACTGGGTGATAGGCTGGGCCTAAACGGGTAATCACTGATAATCGCTTTACGCTCACCATTTTGCACATTGACTGCATAGTAGTCAGCAAAAAAACCGCCATACATAATACGTTTAAGATAAGGTAAATTTGAAGAACCAAGTAACGCAGTGCGATTGTTGGTATTGAGTGCCACATCTGGCATGTCAGTGTTACTTAGTTGCGCAACTTGTTTGCCATTAAGATGGTAAACGGCTTGATAATGACGATTTTTATTGCTCTCGTTCCATTGTTGCTCTTCGCGGGGTTTAATTTCGGCATCGTTGTTATGCCAAACGTGAAGGCCTTTTTGGTCGCGTATCGTATCGTAATCAAATAACGAGGCTTGATCGGTGTATTTCTTTTCTTTAATTTTTTCCGCTAACTTAGGGTGATTTTCAAAGTACAGGCGTTCACCGTCTTCAGACCAGCTCAATTTTGCTGTTTTACCAATAGTCCAATCTTTTTCAGGAGCAGCAATATTTGTAAGCTGTTCGTTTTGCCACAGTTTTAGCTGATGATCGCGACGGCGCATATCGTCATTTACATAATTACCCAGTGTAAATGCGGCAATATTCTTAGTTGGATGCCACACTATTTTGTTTGCAACAACGCCTGGTTCATCAATTAATACACTCGTATCAAATGTTTGGTTTAATGTAATTAATGCTACTTGGTTATCGTTACCGTCAGGATAGCTTTGGCTGACAAGAAGCTCGCTGCCAAATGTATTGATTGCGTAACTAAATACGCTATTTACTGTATGAGTTGTTTTGTCTTTTAAATTTACAACAATGAGCTCAAACGCTTTATCTTTTTTATCAGGTTTGATTTCACTGGTTTTAGCGGTGTTTTTTGTGTCATCAATATCTTTACTATCAGCGTCTTTATCTGCTTTTTCATCAAAGCGATAAGCTAACCAGTTACCATCATCAGAGAGCTGGTAATCTTTTACGTTCTCAAAAACTTGTTGTTCCCCCGTTATTGTATTAACGAGTACTAGATTGTTTTTTAAGGTGTCTTTCTTTTTTGTGGTTTCTTTTTCAAGCAAAGTAGGGACTTGGGTGAATGCTACCCAGTTAGCTGCTTTGTTGATCTGAGGTTTAGTGCCGCGCTCAATTTCTGCAAGTAATTTATTATTGTTTAAGGTATAGACTTGGCCTGTTGCATCGCCACGGTATGGGGTTGCACTAAAGCTCAGTACTTCACCATTTTCAGATAATTGCGTTGTTTTAGCTGCTTTGAAATCGAATACATCTTTAAATTGTAGCGGCTCTTTTGCGGATGCCATGGCACTGCCAAGGCTTGCAACCAGTGCTACGCTGAGTAGGGAAAGTTGTGCTTTCATTGTTACTTCTCGTTTTGTTTCATCTGCATCATCATAACGAGTTTGTTCAACAATTCGAGTAGAAACGATAAGCGGTCGAAAATAAAGGTTGAAAGTAACATTTATAAAAAAACCTTGTAGGAAAACCGACAAGGTTGATAATTTTAGGAGCTAGGAGTTAAAGCCATATTTTTTGTAATTCTAACCACTGTTTTTCAAATTGCGCGCTAGGTTTTGCTTTAAAGTCACTGCGGACAAATTGGTTCATCTTGCCTTCAATGTAGGCAAGTAAAAAGTTGGCAATGGTTAACTCATCACTTTGAAAGGTTTTACCTTCGCGAAGTTTACGCTCGCGTAGTACTTGTTTTAGTTGTGTTTCAAGCTTTTCAAACAAGCTTTGTACACGCTCACGCAAGCGTTCTTGTTCACCTTGCAAGGCGTCGCCGGTCAAAATACGAGTGATCCCCGGATTTTTCTCAGCAAATGCCAGTAGTAGCAATAAAATATTATAGATACGGCTTTGAGTTTCTTTTTCGTTTTCAAGAATGAGATTTATGCGCGACAACAAAGTGTCTTCAATAAACTCTATTAAGCCTTCAAACATCCGTGCTTTACTCGGGAAATGACGATAAAGCGCAGCTTCAGAAACGCCTACCTCAGCAGCTAATTTTGCTGTGGTGATACGTTGACCTAGGCTGGTTTCTAACATTTGTGCGAGTGCTTGTAGTATTTGCTCTTTGCGATTACTTCTTTTTGTCGCAGGCATGAACATTCCTTTCTTTATAATTATTTACTTAGCTTTTGGCGGCTACTTATCACTCACTTTTTGAGCAAGCGATAAGGGCTATGTTAATGTTTTATTCAGTTTCTTTCCAGCCTTTTTACAATCGTTTAGCAAGCTCACTCATTACACTCAGTGCTAATGCGCTTTTGGTATCGACGGGCAGTTCTTTTTGTTCATTATGCCAGAACAGTGTTAAAGCATTATGATCTGAATTAAAACCAAGGCCCGTTTGTGATACATCGTTAGCGCAGATCATATCGAGGTTTTTATTGCTGAGTTTGCCTTTCGCATAGCTTGCGACATCTTGAGTTTCTGCGGCAAAGCCAACTGTATATGGGCGACCCTCTGTAAGGCTAGCAACTGCGGCAATTACATCTGGATTTTTAACTAAAGTGAGAGTCAGTTCATCGCCTTGTTTTTTCATTTTTTGCTCGGCTATCGCTGCGGCGCGATAATCGGCAACCGCGGCGCAACCAATAAAAGCATCCGATTTGGGAGCAAAAATAAGTGATTGTTCAAGTAGTTGCTCAGCGGTCTCAATGTTTATTAGGTTTACACCTGGTGGTGGCGCAATTGTTACCGGACCTGAAATCAGGTTAACCGTTGCACCTAAACTAACTGCCGCATGTGCAAGCCCAAAGCCCATTTTCCCAGAGCTGTGATTTGATATAAAACGCACCGGATCAAGTGGCTCACGAGTTGGCCCTGCGGTGATTGTAATTGTTTTACCAGCTAGTAGTTGCGGTTGCGAAGGTTGCGTGCATAGTGCCACTAACTGATGTGGTTCAAGCATTCGCCCTGCACCTACATCACCACATGCTTGTTCACCCTTACCTGGGCCCCAAATTGCAATGCCACGCTGTTTTAAAGTTGCTAGGTTAGCTTGAGTTGCTGGGTGGGCATACATTTGTTGATTCATTGCAGGCGCCACTGCTACTTTTGCGGGGGTTGCCAGCAATAGAGTGGTGAGTAAATCATCTGCAATGCCGACTGCCATTTTTGCGATGATATTAGATGTGGCAGGAGCGACTAATATTAAATCAGCCCATTTAGCAAATTCAATATGGCCCATAGCGGCTTCAGCAGATGGATCGAGCAAAGAGTCTGAGACCATTTCACCACTTACGGCCTGCATGGTAAGCGGAGTAATAAAGTGCTTAGCTGACTCAGTCATCACCACTTTGACATCACAACCATGATCTTTTAAACGTCTAACAAGTTCGGCGCATTTGTAGGCGGCAATACCACCGCTGATACCAAGTACAATTTTTTTATTTACTAATTCTGTCGCTAAATTGGTCATTAACTTTGTCATACTCTGATAAAACTGTTTGTCGATATGCGCTAACGATAGCAAATCTTTGCCTTGGGGACGAAGTTTTAATATGGAATTTATTCGCAGTTTTACAGGCGAAATTTTATTTTTGCATTACAGTTAAATTATAAATCATTTTTCAGGGACGAAATAATGCAGCTCACCTCTTTACCAAGTAGCCAGCGACCACGCGAAAAGTTATTGGCGAAAGGGGCTAAGTCGTTAAGCGATGCCGAGTTATTAGCGATATTTTTGCGAACGGGTTTGCCGGGCATGAATGTAGTTGAGTTAGCACAACATTTAATGACACAAAATCAAACACTGCATAACTTATTTAATGCATCAATCGATGATTTTTGTGCACAAAAAGGACTGGGCACAGCAAAATTTGTGCAACTTCAAGCAGTACTGGAGTTGAGTCGTCGTTATATGATGGAGCAATGCCAGCGCGAAGCGGTATTTAATTCACCGCAATCAGTATATGACTATTTAACGATTGAGCTGCGAGGCTTGCAGCAAGAAGTATTTATGGTGTTGTATTTAGATAGTCAGAATCGCTTAATTAAAGAAGAAACACTTTTTTATGGCACTATTAATGCGGCATCTGTTTACCCAAGAGAAGTCGTCAAAGCGGCTTTAAAAAATAACGCTGCGGCACTTATTTTGGCTCATAATCATCCATCAGGTATTGCTGAACCAAGCCAAGCTGATAAATTAATTACCACTAAATTGCAGCAAGCTTTGCAATTAGTCGATATAAATATTTTAGATCACATCGTTGTTGGGGGAGATAATTGTGTTTCGTTTGCAGAACGAGGCTTGATTTAAGCGTATTCAAATCACTAAGCGTGTTAAAAATGAGCGGTTTAGTGCTTATTTGCAAATTAGTTTAATTTAAATGCAGTTTTTACTTTCCCTAAGGGCATTCGATCTTTATAATTAGCCGCTATCAAATTTACACATGAGCTGGTTGGATTAGATCAATCACTTGATCTTTGCCTGTATAAGCTGTATAAAGAGCGCCCTTCGATTTATCCCTGGGGCACAAAATACATAGCCTAGGGGACAAATTAAGCTCGAGCGAAGTTATTGGAGATATATAGACATGTCTAAAGTATGTCAAGTTACAGGTAAGCGTCCTGCGGTTGGTAATCACCGTTCACACGCGAGAAACGCGACTAGACGTCGTTTCCTACCTAACCTACAAACACACCGTTTTTGGGTTGAAAGTGAAAAACGTTTTGTAACATTACGCACTACTACTAAAGGTATGCGTATTATCGATAAAAAAGGCATCGACACGGTTCTTACTGAAATCCGTGCTCGCGGCGTAAAAGTTTAAGGACCTGAGTCATGCGTGATAAGATCCGTTTAGTTTCTACAGCTGGTACTGGTTTTTTCTACACTACCGACAAGAACAAGCGTAACATGCCGGAAAAAATGGAAATCAAAAAGTTTGATCCAAAAATCCGTAAACATGTTCTTTTCAAAGAAGCTAAAATCAAGTAATTTTAGTTTTCTATGAATATCAAAAACCCAGCTTAGGCTGGGTTTTTTGTTTTTCAAATGCGTAGTTTTTCCGTTCTCGAATCACAGATTATACCAATCGTTTTAAGTTACTGACCATTTATAGCGACAGAAAAACACAGTGATAACAAGGCAGAAATTTTGACATGTAGTTGTTCTACATGAAAAATTACTAACGCAGTTAGCGCTTTATTTAGCGCGCTAGAATAGTTAAATATTTAAGTCGATTGGTATTATTCGTTTATATCATCGTCGACTAATTTTAAAAATGTGTCATAACAGGTAACATGTGCGTTGTTATCGTTGATGCAAACTAAATTTCGGCCGTGATGTTTAGCAAAGTAGAGTGCCTTATCAGCTCGCTCTAATACTTTTAAAACGCTATCATTACTCTTTTGTATAGCGGTTACCCCAAGGCTGATAGTGATAGGCATATTGGCAACTGTATTTGAGCTAATTAAACTCCTTAATTCATTCGCTTGCTTTGCTGCATCCAACAAAGCAGTGTTGAGTAATATTATTACAAACTCTTCACCACCCCAACGAGCGATTAACGCTTACTCACCTATTTTTTGCTGCAACAGATGGGCAAACTCTTTTAGTACTTTATCGCCAACTAAATGCCCGTGGGTATCATTAATTTTTTTGAAATAGTCTATATCACACATAAGTAAACAATGAGATGTTTGAGAGTGCTCGCTTTTAGTTATTAATGCCGATAACTCTGCATCAAATTTTTGTCTGTTATATAACTCAGTCAACTTGTCTGTTTCTGCTAACTTTTTAATTTCGTCATTAAGGTTAGATAAGTTTTGATACGCTAACGAACGTGTTTTTTCGTAAAATCTAAAAATTAGAATATGAGCGATACTGACTTCGATAGTGTTAAATAATGATCCTAACCCTATGGTTATTGTTTGTTGTTGCTGTGTATAAATTAAGTATGCACAAATAGAGAATGCAATTGCGCTGATGATGCTTCCCCGTTTTCTGCCTATTAAAAAAAATGCAATAGGGGGGATAAGCGTAGCCCATAATATTGAGAATGGATTTCCGCCTACCGAAATTATAAATAATATAGCTAAGCTGCTAGCCATTAATGTAACAGCCCATGCGGTTACATTAACGTTGCCAGATTTGTAAAACCAGAAATAAATAGTTAATGAGATAACAAGTCCTAAACAGTCAATTAAGGCAAGGTCTAATTGCTCGAAATAGAAAACATTGAGTACTGTTAAAATGAAAAAGTAAGCTGTTGAAAATAATAAAAAATGGGCGATTAAACGTGCTCGCCAAAAATCTTTGTGATCCTTTGCAAATTGCGGAGACTTACTGTACCAAAACCCTAACATAAATGAATATTACCTAATTATTTATGATGTTAAGTATTACTTATTTGCAGAGTCCTGTGTAGCACAAATATTAACTGATAAGTTTTAGGTATAAAAAAACCTTGCAGGAAAAACCCACAAGGTTAATATTTTTAGCACCTAGCACCTAGCACCTAGCACCTAGCACGTTAAAGCTTTGCAAATGCATCTTGCAGTGGTGGTACTACTTGCTTTTTACGGCTCAGTACGCCGTCTAGCCATGCTTTTCCGTCTTTGGGCGTTACACCATAAGCAGTTTCAACTAGTGTTGCATCGTCAGATACGATCAGCATTTGTGAGCCTTCTTTCATGATGTCGGTAAGTAATAAGAATACCGAGTGGCGTCCACCTTCTTCTTTAAGCTTAGCAATATCAGCTTCAAGGTCTGCTTTAATATCATCAAATACCGCTAGATCGATAACTTCTAATTGACCAATACCAACTAGTTTACCGTTCATGTTGAAGTCTTTAAAATCACGCATTACTAAATCACGCGCTGGAGTATTCTCAACCGCTGACTTAACACGGAACATATCCATGCCTAATTCTTTAAAGTCTTCGATGCCGGCAATTTCAGCAAGCGCTTCAACACATTTAATATCAGCTGTGGTGCAGGTTGGTGATTTGAAAATAACCGTATCACTTAAAATTGCACACATCATGATGCCTGCAATGTCTTTTGGAATTTCAACATTGTAGAAGTCATACATCATTTTAATGATAGTGTTTGAGCAGCCAACAGGGCGGATCCAGCATTCAAGAGGTGTAGAGCTGGTTAAATCGCCTAGTTTATGGTGATCAACAACGCCAACAACGCGAGCTTGATCGATATCATCAGGTGCTTGCGTTTTTTCGGTATGGTCAACGATGTAAACATCTTCACCGGCATAACTTAATTTTAGCTCTGGTGCTTCAAAGCCGAATTTATCAAGAATAAACTGCGTTTCAGGTGATATTTCACCAAGACGAGTTGGAATTGCTGGTTCTTCGATTTGGTTTTTCAAATATGCGAGTGCGATTGCACCACAAATAGAATCTGAATCTGGGATTTTATGACCCACTACATACATTGACATGACGGAACTCCTTAAATTTTGCCGTATTTTAGCAAAGTAATTTAACTTTGACACATTCGCGTTGGTGATTTTTTGTAATATTCAGTCTTAACAGTAGTTAAAAAATTCAACTGCCATTTTTATATGTTTTTGGTTACACTTTAACTAATTGAATCTTTTAGGAAGAACTCAAATGCAGTTAGGTCGCAGGGGCTGGAATAATGTGGTTATTTTTTCCATGCTGTTGATGATTTTCTTTTTTAATGGATTACATACAAAACTCAACAGTGGTTCAGAACAATCTAGTGTGCAAAGTGTATTGCCAGCGCAAAACTTTATTTTAGCTCTAGAGTTTCCCGATCAAAAAATAGAGCGCATAGGCACTTCTTGGCGCGCCACTGCATTAATCAATAATGCACCTGCTAGTTTTTGGCAAGCAACAACAGCAAACCTTGTGGCATTAGTAAATGAATGGCAGAGCATGCAATTGTCGGTCGCTGATAATCAGCAAGCATTCCATAATACCTCAGCTTTGACTGTAGCAACCGTATGGTTGGCAGGCGAGCAACTTCCTTGGTTGTATCAATTATATAGCGCACCACAAGGCTATTATTTATTAGATAAAAGCAACCAGCGCGTGTTATCACTTGATAAAGCAACTGCGCAGCGTTTATTCCCTAGTTTTAATTTTTCACAAAGTGAGCCTAAATAGTATGCCTGAATTACCAGAGGTTGAAGTTAGCCGAATGGGGATCACCCCACATATTTTGCAGCAAACAGTTACAAAGGTGAATATTCATAATCCGAATATGCGTTGGCCTGTGCCTGATGATGTGTACAAAATCGCTAACTTAGCTGTGTTAGCTGTTGAGCGTAGGGCAAAGTATTTGCTACTTGAGTGTGAACTGGGCAGCATTATTTTGCATTTAGGTATGTCGGGTAATTTACGAGTTGTTGAACAAAATGAGCCATTAAAAAAGCATGATCATATCGAGTTTATATTTGCCAACGGTAAAGCTCTTAGACTAAATGACCCACGCCGATTTGGTTGTTGTTTATGGCAAGCGCCCGGCGAATGCCATAGCTTACTGAGCAAACTGGGCCCTGAGCCACTCACTGATGAATTTACTGCTAAGCGCGTATATGAGCAGTCACGAAATAAGAAAGTGCCAATCAAACAATTTATTATGGATAACGCTGTGGTGGTTGGTGTGGGTAATATTTACGCTAACGAGTCTCTTTTTAAGGCCGGTATTCATCCAAAACGTGAAGCAGGAAAAGTATCACAAGCGCGCTATCAGCAATTAATCCCTATTATTAAAGATACTTTGGCTGCGGCTATCACCCAAGGTGGCACGACATTAAAAGACTTTGCCCAAAGTGATGGTAAACCAGGTTACTTTGCACAACAGTTATTAGTTTATGGCCGCAAAGGTGAGCCATGTATGGTATGTAAGAAAGCATTAACAGAAATTCGTTTAGGGCAACGTAGTACAGTGTACTGTAGTCAATGCCAAAAATAAGTTAAGGCATGTTGCACTTGAGAGCTGCTATTTGCAGCACTGGGAACAACACGCCTGAGGTATGTATCTGAGTTACAGCTCAAACGGTGCAACGCCGACGGCTGTCATTTTATAGCCCACTTGTGCAATGTCGCCACTCCAGGTTTCAGTGCTGATGACGCCGGTAACTACTATGGCATCGTACAAACTTTCAATTGGCACGCCGCCTTTAATTGTCACATGAACAATTTGATTCGGTGGTGGTGGTGGCACGTGGATGCAAGCACCAAAGTAAGGCACTAATAAAAACTCAGTAATCATTTCGCTGTCACCTTCAAGAGGTACTACAAACCCAGGTAAGCTGACTGATTGGCCATTGAGTTCCTTAACAATTGGTGCATCTAGATCAGGTTGCACCCAATTTTGCTCTGTACCTTCATGGCTAGCTTGATCTAGGGTATCTATTTGCACGTGGCCCTTAGGAATTAAATCTTCCCAAAAAATTTCTTTTGGTTCATTGGCATAACTACTAAAATTATAACCAAAGCTAAAAATAACTAAGCAAAGCAAACTGAGCTTTTGAAAGTACTGCATGATATTCCTCTTAAATTTTAATGCTCATGCCATCAGACAATGAGTAAAAATAGGCGCGGGTGGCTGGTATCAAACCAACGATAAAGCCGGCCGCCATAATAGCGCCGATCAATACCAGTTCATAGCTCGATAGCATCGCAATGGTGATTGTGATGCCGGCATTACTTTGCAAGTAACCTGTGGCAAGAGACATTAATAAATAAAATAACCCACAACCTACTAGGCAACCTAAAAAGGTTATCAGTAGTGATTCTATGCTGATCAATGTGAATAAATGCCAAGGACGCGCACCGACAGAGCGTAAAATGGCCAATTCGCGGCGGCGTTGGTTAAGGCTGGCCAATAGGGTCGTTAGCATGCCTAGCAGGCTCACGAGTACCACTACGATAGAAAACAGCAACAAGATTTTTTCAACAATTGTCAGCATTTCCCATAGCTCACGCAAAGTTACACCAGGCATGATGGCAAGCAACGCTTCAGGTTTGTACTGATTAATATTGCGCCTAACTTGTAACGTATAAAGCGGAGAATCAAAACCCACTAAAAACGCGGTGATTTGCTTAGGTTCGCCTGTTAGATCATCATGCTGTTCATGTTCATGTTCATGTTCATGGCTGGTATGGTTACCGCTGTGGATCAGTTCAATAGCCGCTAATGGAATATGTAGGGTTTTATCAACTGGCGTGCCTGTCGCATCTAAAATGCCCACCACAGTGAAGGGATTATCATCATGATGATGAAAGCTGGTATTACCCATACCGTGTGAAATAACGATACTATCACCCAGCGAATAGCCTAGCTTTGCTGCTACCTGCGCGCCCAGTACAACTTCATTTAAATGGGCGAAGGCGCGGCCTTGGCTAAAACTAAGCTGCTGCTTTTTAGCAAATTTATAATGTTGAAAATAATCAGCAGAAGTGCCCAGTACCGCTTGGCCTTTATGGCTGTCCCCTAGTGATAGCGGAATGGTCCAGTTGACGCCGCGTTGCTGTTTTATATATTGGTAGCTTTGCCAGCCAACGCCATTATTAGCATGACCAATGCGAAAAACCGAAGACAATAACAGCTGTATATCTCCGGTACGAGCGCCAACAATTAGATCAGTACCAGAAATGGTATTACTAAAACTACTTTTGGCATCAACCCGCACTCGCTCAATACTCAGCAATAACATGACACTAACAGCAATAGTAAACAGAGTTAAGAATGCACTGGCGCGGCGATTATATAAGCTACTAATAGCAAGTTTTAAGAGGATCATTTACCTTGCTCCTGTAGCGACAGTAAATCAATGTTGCGATTAAAAAGCGGTTGTAAGCTTGTATCATGGCTGACAAAAAGTAAGGTGCTATTCGCTTCGTTTGCTTGTGTAAAAAGTAAGTTGATAAAGGACTGGCGATTGTTTGCATCAAGAGCAGACGTTGGCTCATCGGCAATTATCAATTCTGGGCTGCCAATAAAGGCGCGCGCCGCCGCGACTCGCTGTTGCTGGCCAATACTCAAACTAGCGACATTTTGTTGATGTAATTGCTCGTCTAAGCCCAGTGCATTTAATAGCCTTGAGGCCTCTTGATTAAGGGTTGGACTATTGATTAATGCTTTTTTTTGCCGTGGTTTTGAAAATTGGCAACCTAATGTGACATTATCAATCGGTGATAGGTAAGGAAGTAAATTAAAATTTTGAAAGATATACCCAATATGCTCAGCGCGAAACTTATCGCATTTACTTTTACTTAATTGACCCAGTTCACAGCCTAAAATACTCAGTTGGCCTGATGTAGGGCGGTTAATGCCTGCAAGTAACGATAATAAAGTGGATTTACCACAGCCGCTAGGGCCATGTAAAAACACATGTTCGCCTTTAGCAATGCTAAGTGTTGCAATTGCTAAAGTGGGTTTGACTTGTTGTTTTTGCCATTTAAAACTTAGCTGCTGTATATTAATCATCACGTAAATTACTACTGGATTTTGATGTTATCTTATAACGTGTATAATAAAATACCAACTAAACTGCGTTAAATCACATAGTGCTTTAATTGTGATTTCCCCCGGTCTCGATTATTATTAGCGGCTTATAACCCCATACCCATACAATCGCCCTTACAGGGCGTGCCATATACTCGGAGATAGCATGACTAGCTATAAAGTTTTAGACGTAAACGATGACTTACCAATACGCACTAAGGGCCCCGTTCACAGTGGCAAAGTACGTTCAGTTTATTGGTTAACAGACGAAGACAGCGCACGTTTGATCAGCGAAAAAGGCTATCAAGTACCTAAAGGTACTGAGCTGGCTATTATGGTAATTTCCGATCGTATCTCTGCCTTTGATTGTATTTGGCAAGGTGAAAATGGCCTAAATGGTGTACCAGGCAAAGGTATTGCGTTAAATACTGTTGCATCGCATTGGTTTAAGCTATTTGATCAAGCAGGTCTGGCGGGCAATCATATTGTTGATATTCCACATCCGTATGTATGGATTGTTCGTAAAGCCAGTACTGTGAAAGTAGAGGCAATTGCTCGTCAATATATAACTGGCAGCATGTGGCGTGATTACAGCAAAGGTGTTCGTAATTTTTGTGGTTTAGAATTACCTGAAGGCTTAACCGCTAATCAGCAGTTAGATGATGTGTTAATTACGCCATCAACGAAAGGTATTATTACTGGCGTTGCAGATATTCCTGCTGTGGATGATGTAAATATTACTCGTGACAATATCACTAATAACTTAACTGTGTTTAACTTTAAGTCTGAAGATGATGTTACGCAATACGAAAAACTTCTTGTTGAAGGTTTTACCTTAATTAGCGCTGAGCTGGCTAAATTGGATCAAATCTTCGTCGATACAAAGTTTGAGTTTGGGTATGTAGAAGATATTGATGGTACAGATAAACTTATCTACATCGATGAAGTCGGTACGCCTGATTCATCGCGCATTTGGGATGGTGCTGCGTATCGTGATGGAAAAATTGTTGAGAACTCTAAAGAGGGGTTCCGCCAATTATTAATTAGTAATGTACCTGATAGCGATGTGTTACTGAATAAAGACCGTATGCCTGAGCGAGAGCAACTTGCTAAAGATTACATACTGCCTGAATCAGTTATGTTATCTGTGTCAGAAACATATGTTGGCATTGCCAGTAAAATAGTTGGCTACGATATCGCTATTCCAACAGATCCTCGCGCAGAGGTTATAACTATTTTGGATCAACAATATGGCTTGATTTCCAAGCTTTAGTCACTAGTTATTTGCTTGCTGTTGTTTAAAAGCCTTAAGTTTTCCTATTATTTAGTGTAACTGGGCTTTTATTCTTGCATTTGGAGTCAGTCTCTAATTAACTTAACCTAAGATTAATTAGAGATACTCATATGTTAGTGTTCGCACAACAGGGGATGACCAAATGAGATTGCAAGTAATGGTAACAAAAAGCGTTATAACTCTTTTCGCAATGGCGCTTGCAAGTAAAGGTTATGCACAAGATGTTACGCTCAATATCGTTGATCAATATGGGCAGCCTCTCACCAATGCAGTTGTAGAAATTGCTAGCAAAAGCAATAAAAAATTATCGCAGCAGTTACCTGTACTGATAATGGATCAAGTAGATAAGCAGTTTTCACCAACACTTTTGATTGCTCATCAAGGGCAGCAAGTGAACTTTCCTAATAGCGATAATATTCGCCACCACGTGTATTCTTTCTCTGAAGCTAAACCATTTCAGTTAAAGTTATATTCAGGGCAACCAGAAAATCCGATTACATTTGAAAATCAAGGGGTTGTGGTGCTTGGCTGTAATATCCATGACTCTATGCTAGGGTATATTTATGTTGCAAAAAGCGCTGATGTTTATCAAAGTGATGAGCGTGGAAATGTGCAACTAAGTGGCCTAACTTTGCCAGTACAGCTAACTCTTTGGCATTCTTTACAAAAGAACACACTTGAAGAAAAGCAGTCGCTAACGTTAGCTGTAAATTCGCCTCATAGTTTACAAGTAACACTGCAAACAACTGAGCCTAAGCCACGTAATACTTTTGGTAGTAAGTTTAAGGGTGGGAATGACTAATAGTTTAAAAAATCGCATAACTATTTTATGTGTAGGCTTAGTGTTATTAACTACAGTTATGAGCTTATTTAGTTTCTGGTGGTCGACTAGTCAATTTAATGAAAAAAAGGTCACCCAAGATATTAATGTGGCTGAAAATGTCTATAAGCAGTACTTAGCGTCGAAAGAAAGTTTATTGCTCACAGCTGCAAAAGTATTGACTGCTGATTTTGGTTTTAAACAAGCGGTTGCCACTAAGGATGCAAATACGATTAGTAGCGTATTGTATAATCATAGTCAGCGAATTAATGCTGATTTAATGTTGTTATTGGACTTATCAGGTAAGTTGGTATCAACTAATCGACAACAAGACTTTGATAATAATTTACAAGCGTTAATGAGTGAGTTGCTCAACAATACCGAGCAATCTAGCTTTGTTGTGCTAAATAATGAGCTATATCAGGTTATTTTATTACCTATTAAAGCCCCACGTACTATCGCGCACAGTTTAGTCGGCTTTAAAATTGATGATAAGGTTGCGGTTGAGCTAAAAAACTTAACCGGTATGGATGTAAGCTTTATTGCTAACAGCGATAATTTGGTTAAAAGCTCTTTGTTAGAGCGCCCGACGCCGTTTATTCCGACTGAATATTTTCATAAAACAACCACGCAACGAATTTTTGGTGAACAACTGGTATATCGCAATCGCGATGTACACCTACCTTCCCTTGACGATCATCCCGTTAATGTATTACTGAGTGCTGATCTAACGCAGAGTTACAGTGAATTTGAGCGATTGTTTTACACGCTAGTCATTCTTGCGTCTTTAACGATTTTTATCGGTGTTATTACCAGTAGTTTATTGGCCAAAAACTTAACCATGCCATTATCACAATTAGTGACTTTAGCGCGGCAGTTTGCCCGAGGAAACTACAGTGTTGACGCGATGAGCAAAAAGCAAAGCAATGAAATAGCTACATTAATTGATGCTTTTAAAAACATGGGTAATGATATCCAAGAGCGTGAACAACAAATTAGCTTTGCTGCAAAGCATGATTCTTTAACTGGTTTTTATAATCGTTCTGCAATGCTGGAAGTGTTGAGCGAAAATCTTCAACAAGACCAAGAATATACCTTAGTGGCAATTGATATTCGTGGCCTTAGGCATATTAACGATAAGCTAGGAGCTCGTATTGGCGATGACTGCTTAAAAGCTGTAGCTTTACGTATTGCTGAGTTTTCAGATGAGTTTGGTGGTTTACATGCACGTATTGGTGGTGATGAATTTTTAACCGCGTTTCCTAGTAGTGCAGGGCGTAATCTTAAAAGTGGCATAGTCGGGTTAATGGCGCAGTTACAAGCTGGTTATACTATTCAAAAGCTTAAAATCAATTTACGTTTTAGTGCTGGTGTGGTGGAGTATCCTTCGCAAGGGTTACAAGCGGATGATTTAATGCGTCGGGTATTGATTGCTGTGGATAGTGCCGCAAGTGCTCATGAAAATATTCATTATTACCTGCCTGGAGAGGATGAAGCGCATCTTGATAGGCTCATTATGATCGATGAGCTCAAGCAAGCGATTAATGATGACGATGGTCAATTGTTTATGACTTATCAGCCTAAATTACATATCGCTACACAACAAATCAATAAAGTGGAATCGCTTATTCGTTGGCAACGCAAGGATGGTAGTTGGGTATCGCCGGAGCTATTTATTGACCTAGCTGAACAATCGGGATTAATTGTTGACCTTACCGGTTGGGTGGTAAAAACAGTAATAGCACAGGTCGGACTTTGGCAACAGCAAGGCATTTATATGCAAGCTGCAATTAATGTTTCAGCCCAAGATATCGCTTATCCCGGCTTTCACTCCAATTTAATTCGTACTTTAAAACAGTTTTCAGTTGCACCTGCGCTTATCACGATTGAATTAACAGAGCGCGATATGATTGAAAATGAAGAAAAGGGCATTCACGCGCTGGAGAATCTTAAAGCGATCGGTGTCAAAATATCTCTTGATGATTATGGGGTTGGGCAAACATCGCTAGGGCGCTTGAAAATGTTACCTATTGACGAGCTGAAATTAGATAAATGTTTTATTCTTAAACTTGATGAATCTGAAAAGGATCAGTTTATTGTTGAATCCACAATTACCTTAGGTCATCAGCTTGGCTTCTCTGTCGTAGCCGAAGGGGTTGAAACATTAGGATCGCTAGAGCTGTTACAAAAAATGCAGTGTGATCATGTGCAAGGGTATTATCTAAGTCGTCCACTCAAAGCCGATGCGTTTGAGCAATGGTTGGAGCAGTATAATGAAAAAGCTTAAATTATTATTTTTAGCTGTTATCGCATTATCTGCATTTAATAGCTTTGCCTCAAAAGGCAAGCTGCTAGCAACGCCTGGAGTATCGCAAGTAGAAGGTAGTGGTGGTGGTGGTATCGTGCCTTGGGCGCAGCTTGCGGGTTATGCCAGCGAAGATGAGTTTTCTATTAATGGCTTTTGTAGTCGGGCTGATGTTACCGATTACAGCTTAGATGTATGCGGTGCCCAAGTTAACTTGTTTAATCGCGTTGAGCTTAGCTATGCACAGCAAAACTTTGCTGTGCCGGCGCTAAATACCGAGATAGAACAAGAAATCACCGGTGTTAAGATTAGGCTCTATGGTGATATTGTTTATAGTGACTGGCCTCAAGTTACCTTGGGAGTACAACATAAATCACTTGATGATGGTGCAGTCGCTACATTAGTAGGGGCTAAGGATACCTCCGGTACTGATATCTACCTTGCTGCAAGCAAGCTACATTTAGGGGCCATTGCAGGTTATAACTGGTTTTGGAATGTTACCACGCGTTATAGTGAAGCAAATCAGCTTGGCTTACTTGGATACGGTGGAGCGAATAGCAATGAAAAACTCTTATTTGAAGCTAGTACTGCCATTTTTCTTAGTCGAGAAGTTGCTGTTGGAATAGAGTATCGTCAAAAATCAAATAATCTCGGATTGGGTGAGCAAGATTGGCAAGATGTATTTGTTGCTTGGATGCCAAATAAATACGTAAGTGTCACTGCCGCATACCTTGATTTAGGTAGTATTGCTGGAGCAAAAGACCAAACCGGTTGGTACTTATCGGTAACAGGATATTGGTAATGGAAAAAATACTAACAACGATAGTGTTAATAGCCAGCTTAGCTGGTTGTTCATCGGCTTCAAATCTAACGTTTTATCAGCAACTTGATGGTAAAGCAGGGCTACAAAGACTGGTTGATAGTTTCATTAATCAAATCGGTAATGACGAACAAATTATTCATTACTTTGAGCATGCAAATATTAGCCATTTCCGCGAAGGCTTTATTAATCATTTGTGTGTATTAACTGATGGGCCCTGTGAGTACACGCGTGATAGTATGGTTGATATTCATACTGGCATGCACATCACGGAGGCTGACTTTAATCATGTGGTTGATTTGTTAATCAATGCCATGAATGAACAAAATATTAGTCATACAGTGCAAAATAAAATACTCGCGAAAATGGCACCACTGAGAGCTGAAATTATTAAGATTTAGTGATCCAGTAACTTTAAAGCAGCTTCACTGACGTGATGTGGCTTTATTTCGTTAATAATATCTTTTTCAAGTAGCTGATCGCCATTTGCAATTAACGTAATGGCATTAGTTACTTTGGGTGCCACAACACTCCATGGCGAAGTTCCTAAGCCCACAACAGCAACAAAAGGAATATTGAATGCAGCTGCAATATGCATGGGACCAGAATCGATTGTCAGTAATAAATCAAGCTCACCGATAGCGTCTATCATAGTAATAATCGAGGTTTTCCCAGCAAGGACGACAGAGTCAATTTTTTGCTGGTTTAGCCGCTCCTGTAATTGTTGGGTATCTTCAAGCTCACCGTTATCACCAAAAATATAAAATGTGCAGTCAATATTTTTAGCTATATCAACCATTGCAACAAATGAAAGCTCATTAGGGTAATGACGCAAGCCTTTATTTTTTCCGCCAAAATAAACCCCGATAGATTTTTTGTTCTGTTTAGGGATTAACAGGCTCGGCTCTTTTACGATTGCTGTTTTTGGTATAGAGCTAAACGGATTACCATGTGGCTCATTCACAAGTCGGCAGTAGCGAAATATATAGTGGTGATTTTCGTCTAATTTCAGTTTGTGTGTTAACAGTGGTGAGCGACCATTTTTTGCATAACCTACTCGGTATTTGATACTTGCTAAAAAGCAAAGTATTGCTTCAGACAATGAGTTGCGCATAATTACTGCAAGCTCAATGTTAGCATTTTTGAGTATTTTTGCTTGTGCCCACATAGAGATGGGTTTGTTATTATCAAAGCGTTCATCCACGATAACACAGTAGTCAGTCTCGCGTTTAAACATCTCAGCTAAGTGAGGTCTAACAAATAAGATAATGCTTTTAGTTGGATAAAGGTCTTTAAGTAGTTGTAAAGCCGGTGTGCAATTGACTGCATCACCAATAAATTTTGGTAGTACTACTAAAATATTGCCTGCTATTTGGCTGCTTACTATTTGTTGATTATTTTTTTTCATCTAAGTTTAGCCTTTAGAACTGTCAATATTAAGATATTTTAAAATCATCTTTGTATCACATTGTTTGCAATATAATGCCTAGTATAAATGTATATAATTGTAGAAAAAATATTTTTTAGTTTATTCTTGATAATTTAAGTAATTTACAGTGTATATAGAAACTGGCAAAATTATTGTGCAAAATGTACCGTAACTATTTTAATAATAGGCTCTGGTAGAGAAGGCTTAGTAATATGTAACAGAAGTAAAGGAACACAATGAAAAACATAGTAACTTGCCAATGGCTAAACGAGCACTTAAACGACCCAAAGCTGGTTATCTTTGATGCTGGCATGGTGCGCCCAGGTAAGCTGGGTGAGTATAAACCGCAGGCTAAGTTGCCAAATGCACAGCGTTTTGACTTTAAAAAGCAATTAGCCGATCAAGACAATCCGCTACCGCATACCATGTGCAGTGCGGAGCAATTTACTCAGCAGATGCAGTTAATGGGGGTTGATAAAGATTCCTTAGTTATCATCTACGAAGACCAAGGCTTATTTAGTGCTGCAAGAGGTTGGTGGATGTTTAAAGCCATGGGCTTTGATAATGTCAAAGTACTCAGTGGTGGCCTTGCTAAGTGGCAGTCGTTGGGTTATTTAACGCAAATTGAATATAGTCGCCATTATCATAAAGGTAACTTTGTTGCCAAACCGCGAGTTGGTTACTTTATTGATGCGGCTGCAGTCTTTCAGGGCATAGATGATGAACATACCGTACTACTTGATGCACGAGGTTATCAGCGTTATTTAGGTGAAATGGCAGAGCCGAGAGCTGGGATGCGCAGCGGCCATATTCCTAATAGCCGCGCTTTACCTTTTGTTGAATTATTGGATGATGGCGAAGCAAAACCATTCGTTGACATTAAAGCTGCTTTCGAGGCTGTACTTGGCGATCAAGCAGATCTGCAAACTACCTTGCAATTTAGTTGTGGCTCCGGCGTTACTGCATGTATCTTGGCGTTATTTGCCGATGAGTGTGGATATGAAAATCTGCATGTTTATGACGGCTCATGGAGTGAGTGGGGCGGCCGAGACGAACTACCTATCGAAACGGGTCCCTGTCCTTCGCGTTAAACGCAAATCCGTAGTGCTGCCAGTAATCAATGGCTTTTTTATTGAGAGGCTGGCGTACTTGTACTTTGCTTGCTGTTGCCGACGGGCTATGTTGTTTATGAAAATCCAGACACTTAACTTGCCAAGGTAAATCACAAAAATCATAGAGCTGTTGCGTGCTTGTGATTGGCTCTGATACTAATGTTTCGTATTGCATAATCATCACATTATCCGGGTGTTTTGCTGCAAAATGATTTATCAAAGAGCTGTAATCTTGATAAAAACTATCGATGTCTTGCAGGTTATAGCTATAGTGATGAAACGCACTGGCTGGGCTGTACAGTTGGCGGTAATTAGCTATACAGCTAGCTTTTCGGCCTCGTTGCATGCAAATGATTTTAGCCTTCGGGAAAGCCGCTAAAATTAAATCGATATAGTAAAAATTAAATGGCTGTTTGTCGCAGCTGCGTAGCTGTGGTGCTACTAGTTGACTAATACGCTGTTTATACTGACTCAACTGCGCCATTAACGCAGCATTTTTATATGCATCATTGAGCACCACGCTATTTAATGCCTGAGCATTATTACCTTGGCAAAGCTGGGCAATATCATTGAGTTCACCAACACCTTGCACCAAATCTGATTGATTCATTATTTTTTCTAGCAAAGTAGTCCCTGAGCGCGGCATACCAACAATAAATATCGGGGTAAAATCGCTGTCGCTTAAGGGCGGCGTATACTCGTGACTTAAGGTTATTAGTTGCTGGCAAAATGCTTTGTGAGCTTGCGCATCATATTTTACATGCTGACAGATCGCTTGCTTACTTGTAGTAAAGTGGGCAAAGGCTTGCTTATAATCAGCGCAGTGCTCGTAATTGAGTGCAATCGCATGGTGCAGAAATTGTTGCTGCATCGGCGTTTTAGCGTATTCGGTTAAAGTTAACAGCTGTTGTAAATGCTGCTTAGCCTGCTTGTTATTGTTAAGTTCAGCGAGCGAGTAGTGAGCTTGAAGATGCTGCGGATGTAACTCTGTAAGTGTACGCAGTAGCTGTATAGCATCATTCAATTGCCCCATGATTTTATAGGCCACAGCTAAGTTATAACTTATTTGCGGATTGTTAGGGGCTTGTTGATAGGCCCGTAATTGCCACTCGAGCGCCAGTGGATAATGGCCTAAACGAGTCAGTACATTAGCAATTAAATCGCATTCAATAACTTCATAATATGGATGTTTTATTGCTTCAGTTATATATTGCTGCGCATCTAACAGCTGCCCGCGCAGTACGGCAAACTTGGCTGAGTGAGCAAAATATAAAGGTAGGGGCGTAATACTAATCGCTTTGTTTAAGAGTTTATTTGCTTTGCTTATATCATTTGCTGCAACATTTACTTGCGCCAGCAAAAAATAGCTAAAGTGATCATCTGGTGTGTTTTTAATATTACTGATCAGTAATAAATGCGCGTCATTAAGCTTGCTATGATTAATAGCGTGCTCAATTTGTTGTTGTAGGTTTTTTTGTATCGATGTCAGCATGGCAATAAGCATAAAAGCCTTGGCGTAAAACACCAAGGCTTTTTTAATTTATAGATAACCGTTATTACAGTTCAAAGTTATACGTAAACTTCATGCCGATAGTACGCGGTGTTGTAGTGTAGTGACCATACACACGTTGTAGTTCAGGAAGTTCTTTCGAATCAATCCAAGACTTATCTCGACGTACAGAGGTGAACGCGTACTTATCGAATAAGTTATCAACATAGAGAGTGGCCGACCACATATCACCGGTTAGCTTGGCAGATAAGTTACTCAAGGCATAGCCTGCAAGCGTTTCACCATCAGCTTTTAAGCCAATTTTAGTGATCGTATCGCTCTGTGCTGTTATACCGTAATTTACGCTTAAAAGTTTATTATCTAATACATCTTGTTCGTAACGCAGACCAAACGAGAATTGATGCTCAGGCGCACCTGGCAAGCGGTCGCCATCTTCACCGCCTTGTACTCCTGCACCAAATACATCAGGAGAATCTTCAGTTAATTGCGCTTTGGCATAAGCGTATGTGGCATAAGCAGTCCAGTTATCCGCGATGATTGCACGGCTTGAAACTTCAACCCCTTTAGAGTTAGCAGTAGCTGCATTTGAGGTAATCAACTCCTGACCATTTACGGTTGTGCTACCGATTTGCGCGTCTTTCCAATCAACATTAAATAATGCCGCGTTAAAGTGTAGGCGGTTTTTAAACCAGCTCGATTTAAAACCAAGTTCATAATTTACAGTGGTATCAGGTTCATAACCAATTTCATTTGGTAGAGCACAGACAATTTGTTGTTCAGGTAACACATCAGGGCAAGGAGCTAGGCCGTTGCCACCACCAATCCTAAAGCCTTCACTAACGGTAAAATAGGCTAGTACACCAGTTTCAAAAGTGTAATTAGCGTTAAATTTAAATAAGTTACCGTTATCACTGGCGCTCGTATTCACCATTGCAAGTTGATCTAATGATGAAAAATCACCTGAATACAACGGTGTGGCTGAGCCTGAAGTAGTGGATACATCATATTCGTAAAAACGCGCACCAAGGGTTACATTGAATTGATCGGTAAACGCATAACCTACTTCACCAAATAGTGCTTTTTCAGTGGTTTCAGAGTCACTGACTAAAATATACTCGAGATCTTGTTGTAGATTAGGAATATCATCGCCCCAAAACTCAGTTAAACCGGGTGTGTATTCGCGATCGTCTGAGTGAGTTTCAAGCTTGTTGTAGTAACCACCGACAATCCAGTTAAAAGCACTATCAGAGTTAGACACTAAACGAATTTCTTGAGTGAAACTATCACGTTTTGATGTATCCAAGGTTTGCGCAACAAACGCTGGAAATTCTGCATAACCAGTCCATATGTCGTAAAGCAAATCAGTTTGATCACGTTGTCCAGATTGCTCATAGCTTGACCAACCAGAGGCAGATACAAGTTCAGCAAAACCTAAATCCGCTTTAATTTCCAAGCTTAATAAGTCGTTTTCTTCTTCACCAGGCTCAAGTATCCGCGCGGCATTTTCATACTGGCCAACCATCCCTTGTAGGCCACTGCTGTCACTTAATGAATTATATTGCGATGTAGAATTACCGCCATTTTCTTGTTTTTGATAAAAATAGTTTAGCGTTGCCTCTACAGCTTCATTAGCTTGCCAGCGAAGTGATACACGACCTGTGGTAATTTGCTCATCATTTACATCACTGACACTGCGCAAGTTAGCACTGACATCTTGTGGGTTGGTAAAATCAGGGTTTGGGTTTGATACGCCTGGGTTTTGTACTACGAAGTTATAATCGATATAACCTGGGTTGGTGTAGTAATTGACGCTAGCGCGAATAGCCAATACATCGTCAATTAACGGCGTATTAAATACTAAACCCAACTCACCGCCAGTGCCGTCACTTTCGTTTAAGCTAAACACATCACCAGTGACTTGGCCTTCGGTAATATCGAGCTGAGGTTGTTTTAATAAGTAACGAATTGCACCACCTAATGTTCCCGCTCCGTATAATGTACCTTGTGGACCGATAAGCACTTCAACACGGTCTACGTCTGTTAAACGTAAATCAATATTAAGTGGAATCTCACCCACGTAAGTGGCAACTGTACCACCATCAGAAATACGATCTGAAGTATTGGTATTTAAGCCACGGACAATAATTGGTGAACCTTCACGGCCACCTTGATCAGAAATAGTTAAACCTGGCACCCAGCGTGCCACATCTTCAAGATCACCAATGTTTTGATCTTTGATCACATCACCATCAAGGGCGGTAATATTAAGTGGTGCCTCTTGCACTGAGCCCGCACGACGAGTCGCGGTAATTTGAATTGTTTCTATTGCTTTGTCTGCTTGGGTTGTTGACTGCGCAGCAGCAAGATGGTGGCTATTAAATAAAATAGCAGAAACAGCTGATGCAAGAAGTGCTGGCCTAAAGGTGTTCATGTTCATTTTCCGAATAAGTTACAGTGATTTTATGCTTAAAAATCAACCTGAGGCGATATGTTAAGCAGATTTTCTGGATGTTTTATGAATTTATATCCAATTATAGTGTATTTTTATTCTGCCAGTCATGCGTTATTTGCAGCTTTATGCCATTATTTTGAATAAATACTCTATACGTTTTTATAAGGACAGTTTTTACAATTGTTTTTACAGCACTTTCCACGCTTTAAGAAGAACCAGCGGCTGAATACCATATAATTGTTTTGCATTTCATAATCGAGGTGCTCGATTAAATTGGCGTTAGTCTGAAAGGACTTTGCGAAAGTAAGCTGCTCTTTGAGAGGCCGCAGGTAAAGGGTACTTAGAAACTGATTAATTTTAGCCAAGGTACACACTCGGCATAAACAACTGGTGGTTGTGTTATCAAGCGGTAAAATAGCAGGCAGTTCATTGCACCAACATGTATCGATATCATCAACATTACAGGTGAGCGAAGCTTTACATTGTGAACAGGCTAGGGTTGTCATTAGATATTGGGTCAATTTTTAAAATAATCATTAATAGAATAACAGATAAACAAATATGAACAGAGCACAAGCGTTAGCAGAATTTGCCACCTTCGGCAAAAATAAAGATCAAGCCATTGGCATTATTGTTTCATCATTGACAGGTGATCAAAGCCCAGCTTACATATTAACGCTCGAAGCCGTACTCAATGTGCTCACTCGATGCCTTGCCGGCGAAATAGATTTAGACGACCTAGAGCTGTGGGCCAATGTTTTAGAGTCAAGAACCGACATAGACCACAGCGCCGTCGAAGGTGTAATTTATGCTTTAAGCAACAGCGAACAAATGGGCGAGATAGATAATAGTAAAATTGAGAGGTTAGTTGGGTTATTGATAAACTAACCATTTGCCTAGATTGTAGTGTTAAAGTCTTGATGTATTCTGATAAAGTACAAAATAGTAAAATATATTTTGTGGAATCTATAGCATGTATCTGAATAATAAAATGGCTTTATCAGGCGGTGAGGCTTTAGATCTGTATCTACAAGGAAGAGAGGTATGGAATGAATGGGTTGAAAATAACCCTGATGCAAGTATAAATTTCTCAGGTATCAATTTTTCAAAATATAAAGGTGATAGTCAACTCTCAGCTGATTTTAGTGATTTTCATTTCCCAGGTGGAGTTGTAGATTTCAGTAATACAATTTTTGGAAATCACTTAGTAAGTTTTACTGGGGCTATTTTTAATAGTGTTTATGTTCTATTCAATAACGCTAATTTCGGCAATGGCGGTGTTAATTTCTTTTCTACAAAATTTTTGAAAGCGGGTATGTGTGTGGAATTTGACGCTGCTAGATTTGGTCGAGGAAATATAAACTTTGACGAAGCTAGCTTTAATTGCAATAAAGTTAGTTTTAAAGGGATTTCTAGTAAGAAGGGAAACCTAAGCTTCCTTGGCACTACATTCAATACACACTTTCTGAATTTTGAGTCAATGACTGTAGATGGAGAGTTTAGGTTTCTGCACATAAAAGGTATTGATAAAATACAAGGAGTTTCATTCAAATATTCCTGCTTTAAGCGCAGTTTTGATATTTCAAATAATAAATTTAACTGTGTAATTGATTTAACTCAAACAGCAATGAGTAACCATTGTAATTTAGAAGGCGTTGTATGCGCACCTAAAGAATTAACAAATCATCGGTTTATAAGGAAAACATGCAATAAAGATAATATCGCTCGATTTAGGCGGTTAAAAGAGTTAGCTGAAGTCAATAAAGATCATGATCGTGCTTTAGACTTTCATGCATATGAAATGCGCAGTAAACGAGGACATGAAAATATCACAAAAAGCGGTCTTTTCTTGGATATTACTTTTGATTGGTTAAGTAATTATGGGCGAAGTGAGCTGAGACCATTTTTGGCTTTAGTAGCGGTTTGGCTTTTATTTACTGTGCTGTATTTTATTTCCTCTCCTGAAACTGTAATAGGCTTAAATGGTCATTGGCAAAAACTAACCGAAGCTCTTTCGTTTTCTGGTGGTCAAATAATGCCTATTATTCCGGACAGTAGGTTAGCCAGAAATGAGGGAGTTGAAATATTATTTAAAGGTGATTTATCTCCTTTACTACACCTAGCAACTTTTTTACAAAGCATCATTTCTTTATTAATGCTGTTTCTTATAGGTTTAGCGCTTAGGAATCGGTTTAGAATTTAAATATCTAGGGGCTATAAATAACTAAATGTAAGATAAAAGCCGCGCTTGATTTAACAAGCGCGGCTTTTATTTTATAGCTTAAAACTTATGACTTACAGCTATTACTTATGGTATCCCAAACAGGTCTCTACTTCGTTTTTAGAGCCTAGAATCACTGCTACACGCTGGTGGATGGCGTCTGGTTGTATATCCATAATACGCTCAGTGCCTGTTGATGCGATGCCGCCAGCTTGTTCGATTAACATGGCCATTGGGTTTGCTTCATAAAGTAAGCGTAGTTTGTTTGGTTTGTTTGGATCTTTAGTGTCGGTTGGGTAGGTAAAAATACCACCGCGACATAACACGCGATGAACATCACCGACCATGGCGGCAATCCAGCGCATGTTAAAGTTACGCGCTCGTGGGCCTGTTTCGCCAGCCATTAAGTCATTTATGTAGTTTTGCATCGCAGGCTGCCAATGGCGTTGATTTGACGCATTGATGGCGTATTCGTTGGTCTCTTCTGGTACTTGGGCAAAATCTTGAGTTAATAAGAAGCTGCCGTGTGTTTTATCTAGCGTGAAGAAACGTGTACCTTTGCCAGTCGTTAATGCAAGCACTGTAGATGGGCCATATAATACATATCCCGCAGCGACTTGGCTTTTACCCGGCTGCATAAAGATACTTTGATCTGCAGGATCTGAGCCTTCAGGCGCTTTCATTACTGAGAAAATAGTACCAACCAATGAATTGATATCGGTATTTGATGAGCCATCAAGTGGGTCAAACGCAACGATATATTCTGCATTCGGGTTGCCAGCTACAGTGTAGTCTTCTTCTTCTGAGGCTATCGCTTTTACGTAGCCTGACTCCAGTAAAATATCTTTAAGTAGTTGGTTGGTCAGAACATCGAGTTTCTTTTGTGTTTCGCCTTGAATGTTTTCATCAAGCGTTGAACCTAGTACACCGGACAGGGCACCTTGGCCGACGCGGAACGAAATTTCTTTACAGGCCGCTAAAATCGTTCTGATCAATGAGATTAACTCTCTAGGGCAACCGTCTTCAAGTAATACCGGAGGTAGTCTACGCATTCTATTTTCCTGATAACGTTATGGGCCATGATAATCATAGGGTGAGAGGGATCATCACAGCAAGCGCTGAATTTCGTCTTAAATAACTGTATTTTAGGTGCAACATCCTATACTGGACACACCTTAACCGTATTTAAAACGCGAATAACAAAGATAAGATTATGCAAAAAATACCATTGATACGTTACATACTCTTTACTGTGTTGCTAACTATGATAACCCAAGCGCACGCAGCAATTAAGTCTATTAATGATTTTACTGAACAAATGAATCATTTTCCGGGCTACTTCTCTTTTTATTACGACACTCAAAACGGTAAAATTTATTTAAAAGTTGATAAACTCAAGCAGCAATTTTTATTACAGCAAAGCTTGCCTTATGGTGTCGGCTCTAACGATATTGGCCTTGATCGCGGCCAGTTAGGCAATACGCATCTAGTACAGTTTGAGCGCTTTGGCGATAAAGTGATGTTACGGGCTATTAATACCTACTACCGTGCAAATACCAGCAATAAAGCCGAACAAAAAAGTATTCAAGAAGCCTTTTCATCAAGTATTTTAGCGGGTTTTAAAGTGGTTGCACAAAGCCCGCAAGCTGTATTGATTGATTATACGCCCTATTTACTGAGCGATGTGCATGGTGTGGGTCGAACGCTTGCTGCACGTAAACAAGGCAATTTTAGCCTTGATGAAAGTCGCAGTGCAGTAAATATGGATCGCTCAAAAGCGTTTATGAAAAATACTGAACTTGAAGCTGTGCTGACATTTAATGGCACTCAACCGGGTGAGTATATTCGTCAGGTCAGTGCTGACCCTTACGCATTAACCGTGCATATGCATCACTCTTTAATACAGTTACCTGATGATAATTACACGCCACGTGCGTTTCATCCGCAATCAGGTTATTGGAGTATTGAACATAAAGATTATGCCGCGCCATTAAGTGAATCAATGTTGGTACGTTATATCCCGCGTCATCGTCTAGCGAAAAAAGACCCAAGCTTACCTATTAGCGAACCCGTTGAGCCGATTATTTATTATTTAGATCCTGGTGTACCAGAGCCGGTAAAAACAGCGTTACTCGACGGCGCAAAATGGTGGGATGATGCGTTTTCTCAAGCGGGTTATAAAAATGCATTTATTGTTAAAGTGTTACCAGATAACGCCGATCCTATGGATGTGCGTTATAACGTGATCCAGTGGGTGCATCGTGCAACGCGCGGTTGGTCTTATGGCAGCTCGGTGATCGATCCGCGTACAGGTGAGATTTTAAAAGGTCACGTTACATTAGGCTCACTGCGTGTGCGCCAAGATATTTTAATTGCTGAAGCACTTGCAGCGCCTTATTTAGAAGGTAATGAAGTGGCAAAAACGTTACAAGCAATGGCACTTGATCGTATTCGCCAGCTCAGTGCTCACGAAATTGGTCACACACTTGGTATTGCACATAATTTTGCAGCCTCGGTGGCCGATCGTGCGTCTGTTATGGACTACCCACATCCATTAGTTGGCTTTAATGATAAAGGTGAGCTTGATGTGAGCCGAGGTTATGCACAAGGTATGGGGCAGTGGGATACGCAAGTTATAAAGTACGGTTACAGTGATTTTCGTAACCTTGATGAAGATGCAGAACTAAGCGCAATTTTAGCGGATAACCAAGCTAAAGGGCTGGAGTTTATTTCTGATAGTGATGCACGAGCGCAAGGTGGCGCGCATCCAACAGCACATTTATGGGATAACGGCAGTTCGCCAAGTGAAGAGTTATTAAGAGTGCTTGATGTAAGACAACAAGCACTCGCTAAATTTGGTATTAACAATATCAAAGAAGGAACGTCACTATCTCAGCTAGAAGAGATGCTGGTGCCGCTGTATTTATTCCATCGTTATCAGGTCGAGTCTGCTGTAAAACTGATTGCAGGTGTTGATTATGATTACGAAGTACGTGGTCAAGGTATTTTAAAAGGTGCACAAGTTGTTGCAAAGGCAACTCAACAGCTCGCTTTAAAGGCCATCTTAGCTACCCTAAATGCTGACAATTTAGTATTACCAGAATCAGTGTTAGCGCTAATTCCACCCAAGGCCTATGGCGAATCTAAAAGCCGAGAAAGCATTGTTGGCCGCACTGGCTTAACTTTAGATGCAATGGCGCTACCCGAAGTGGCTGCACAACATAGTTTAGCGTTATTGCTAAATAGCCAACGATTAAATCGTTTAGCACAGCAACAAGCGCGCAGTGATGCATTTTTTAGCTTAGATGAATTGCTTGCAAAAGTTTATCAGCAGGTGTTTTTGATTCAGAGCAAAAAAGGCATGGCAGGTAAAATCACTCAGCGGGTGCAGTTATTAACAGCAAAGCAGTTTGCTGATTTAGTCGCCAGTGATAAAGTTGCTCCAGAGGTGCAAGCTCAGTTGCGTTATTACTTAGTAAAACTGAGTAAGGCGTATCAGCAAGAGTCTTTACTTAGCAGTGCTGATGTTGGTGAAAGTGCGTTTAAGCAATACTTAGCCGATCAAATTAAACAGTTTCTGGCTACCGGCAATTGGCCTACAAATTTTACTGCATTACCAATTCCACCAGGATCACCAATTTAAATGTTAACTACAAGGCCCTAGAAGCTAGGGCCTAGTTTCTCTTGCATAAAACTGGTTTTTTGTTAACCTAGCCGCCTTCCATTTTTAGTCTTTTTGAGGTGTTTATGGCGTTTTTATCTCGTTCGATATTGGCGATGTCCATAGCACTATCAAGTCTTAATGTCAGCGCTAAAGCCGTGTGCGAAGTAGAGCTAAGGCATGGTTTGATCATCACTGATGATGTCATTCGTATTGTTGATAAGGGCCAAACCCGCGTACAAATAAATAATGATAATCAACTATTTATCCGTGGCTATTGGATTGATCTAACGTCAGATGAAACCCTAGTGTTAAAACAGTTTAGCGCGGGTATTCGCGATACGGTGCCTGAGTTGGTAGAGTTGGCAACTGACGGTGTTAATCTTGGCTTAAGTGCGATAGAGCAAGTTGTTGAAGGTATGTCGGACAAAGAGTCGGAAGTGCTAAAAACGCAACTGCAATATGTTGAGCGCGCTTTAATGGATAAATTTAAACGCGGTGATGATTTCTTTTTTATTGCCCCACAATCACTATCTAAAATTGATGATTTTTTTACCGAAGAGATCAGTCAAAAAATTCACTCTGCCGTGCATGGCTCTCTCGGCGCTATTTTAGTTTCTCTAGGTGATGCATTTAAGTCCCGCGAAGGTAATATTGAAGATCGTATCAATGACATGGGACAGCGCATGGATATTATTTCAAAAGAAATCGATAAGTCATTGCAGAAAAAAGCTCAACAGTTAGAGTTAAAAGCCTCAGAATACTGCGAATGTTTAAACTCGCTTGATGTCACCGAATCACGATTACAAATGATAGTACCAAGTATGGCTGATTTTGATTTAGTACAAATTAAATCTTAACTTAATCAATTCAATTAAAAAGCCCGCGTAATTAACGCGGGCTTTTTAGTTTTAGGTAACCAATTACTAGGATCTAAACTTGCCGGTTTCAGCTTCTAAATCGCTAGTCAGCCCTTTTATCAAGTCCGTTGCAGCATGGGCTTGATGCGATAGGTCTGCGGTCTGTGAGGCGGTGTCAGAGATGGTCACAATGCGTCTTGCTGTGTCTTCCCCTGCATCGAGCTGCTCTTTAGCTGCAATGGCTATTTGATGGCTCATTTGTGCGATGGCACTCAAAGATGCAGCAACACGCTGCAACTCTTCACTGGCATCTTTAGATTTCGCTACGGTTTGTTCACTGGTGGCAATACTTAAGTTAACTGAAGTTTTTGCATCTTTCGTGGCGGATTGTAATTTACCGATCATAGTACGAATTTCTTCTGTGCTAGTTTGCGTGCGCTGCGCTAGTTGACGTACTTCATCCGCAACGACCGCAAAGCCTCTTCCTTGTTCACCAGCACGGGCAGCTTCAATGGCTGCATTGAGTGCTAACAGGTTAGTTTGCTCGGCAATACTTTGAATAACAGTAAGCACATTTGCAATATTATTTACTTCATCATCAAGGAGTTGGATGTTATTACCAGCGCTGTCAATTTGTTGCTCTAAAAGAGCTATGGTATTTGCTGCCTCAGCAGTTAAATGACTGGCATTTTGTCCTTGGCTTTCGGCTTCTTGTACTGAAAAGGCGGCTTGCTCGGCATGCTCAACCACTGTTTGCGCAGAGGCTGTTAGCTCAGTGATAGCTGATGCGACCATATGGGTTTCTTCGTTTAGGCTGCGGGTCAGTTTATCAAGCTCAGTTGAGCGGGATTCGTTATCTAAACTCTGATTTTTTAGACTATCAGTAACATCTTTAATACTGCCAACTACACCCCGTAGCCCTTGTTGCATATAGTGCATGGCAGCAATAATGCTTTCAGGTTGGGCGTCAGTACGAATATGCGAATTTAAGTTGCCACGAGAAACTTGCTTAACAATACCAATTACCTCAGTGACTTCACCGCCTAACGCGTTGCTTAAAGAAATACCAAAGCGAGCAATTGCAGCAGTTAAAGCAAGGGCAATAAGTAGTGACAAGCCTAGTAACCACTTAGCGGTATTCCAGTAACGCTCATCAACTTCTTTTTCGCTGATCCCGGTACCAACATACCAACCAAAGTAAGGGGTTTTTTGTACCACAGAGGTTAGGTCAACGGTTTCACCATCACGGACAGAATCCCAATGATAAGTAATAATTTTGTTGGTTTGATTACCGACTAATTGTTCAACCATACGACCAATACTGTTACCGCTGGCATCTTTGAAATCATTAAAGCTGGTGTTGTGTAGCTGCGGATCGTGAGGTGTAGCAATAAAGTCGAGTTTATCATTCACTACGTAGACATATTCACTGTCGTGGTATTTGTTTTCACGCAACATTTGCGTGGCAAAGTCACGCGCCTGTTGCTCGGTTAGTTGCCCATTTTTAGCAAGTAACTCAAATTGCTCGACAATATTTGTCGTGCTTTTCATGAGTTGATTGATACGGGCAATATTATCGTTTTCACTAGCGTGACGAAGAGATTGTAAGCCCAGTAATGCTATAGCATTGAGTGCTATAAACATTGCTCCAGCGAACAAGATTATTTTAGTTCTTAATGCTAAACCTGACAGCACATCGAGCCCCTTATTATTGTTATGACCATGATTTTCTACCATGTTTGTCGGCTAGATGTTAGCTTTAATTAACAATAATAACGGAATTAGACGTGACTTTTACTCAAGTTTCCACTGTAGGTAATTTAAAGTAAAATTTCTGCTGCGCTTAAGAGTCGATATTCTCCGCTGGCAAGGGTCTCATCAAGCTCGATATTTGCTACTTTTTCTCTATGTAATTCAACTACCTTATTACCGACTGCGGCGAGCATACGTTTAACCTGATGATATTTACCTTCGCAGATCGACAAACGCATACGGTATGTGGCAAGTTGCTCTGCAATTGCGGGTCTGGTTAGCTCTTTTTCGTTGTGTAATTGCACCCCTTGTCGCAGTTTTTCCAGCGCATCATCCGTTAGAGGTTCTTGCGTTTCAATTAGGTAAGTCTTGAATTTGTTATGTTTTGGGGAGGTGATTTTATGTGACCAATCTCCATCATTGGTAATGATCACAAGTCCAGTCGTATCGAGATCAAGCCGACCTGCAACATGAAAATCACTCATGTTAGGTTCATCGAGTAAATCAAATACCGTTGGGTGTAACTCGTCACTGTTAGCGCATACATAACCGACCGGTTTATTCAGCATATAATAACGTTTACCTAAAAAAACTAGCGGCTTACCTTGCCACAATACGTCATCAGTTGCTGTGATTGGATGATCATAAGCGCAGATCACCTCGCCATTTACGCTGGCATCTTTACGCTTTATTCCTGCCCTCGCTTTGGTGCGTGGCGTTTCTGCTAGATGGCTAATAAATTTATCTAGGCGGCAAGGGAATTTCATTGGGTTCACACTTCTAGTCGACTACAATGGCGGCGAGTATAACGGATCGTGATAACGCATGACAGTACACAGCGGACAAATATTAGCATATTATCAACAGCAAATAGCCACCGGTAAATTGCAATTTGATGATGCCCAATTAGCGGCGGTGAATGCACTAGACAATCTCGCAATTGCCATTGATAAACCGCATCATTGGTGGCAAAAATCGATATCTTTGCAGGGCATTTATTTGTATGGACCTGTTGGACGGGGTAAATCGATGCTAATGGATGTGTTTTTTGAGACTGTAGCTATTAAACAAAAAACACGGTTACACTTCCATCATTTTATTGCTCAAGTACATACTCGCCTAGGACAGTTGCAAGGGGTTAAAAACCCGCTGGATAAAATAGCCAATGAGTGGTCAGAAACGCTGAAACTAATTTGTTTTGATGAGTTTTTTGTCTCTGATATTGGCGATGCTATGATCATGGCTGGGTTATTTAAAGCCTTGTTTGCCAAAGGCATCGTTTTGGTTGCTACGTCAAATTGTCAACCTGAGCAGCTTTATTATAACGGCTTGCAGCGAGCGCGCTTTTTACCCACCATAGCGTTAATTAAAGCGCATTGTCATATTATTAATGTCACAGGTCCTGTTGACCACCGATTTCGTTTTGGAAAGCACGCGACTCATTATTTTAACAGCTCGGCTAACTCTGAACTGGATGCTGATTTTTTGGCTTTTGCAGATAACTTACAAACAGCAACTGATATTACTATTTACGGGCGTAAACTAGCGTGTTTAAGGCTCAGCAATAATGCCATTATGTTTGATTTTATGGCGTTGTGCTCAGGCCCGCGTAGTACCGCTGATTATATTCATTTAGCAAAGTACTATCAGCGTGTATATATTTGTAATGTACCAGTAATGGGCGCTGCGGCGACAGGTAAGCAAATAGTGCATGGTATTGAAGATAGCTATCAGCGTGAAAAACAAGATTTAAAAGAACATACACTAGACGATGAAGCGCGACGCTTTATTGCTTTAGTGGATGAATTTTACGACCGTGGTAAGTTATTGATACTGAGTAGCGAGGTTGGCATTGCTGATTTATATCAAGGTCAAAAGCTGGCATTTGAATATGCGCGTACAGAATCTCGGCTAATAGAAATGCAAAACTGGTAGTCACTCTATCATTACTCTCTACTTATAAGTGAGAGTTGCATTCTCTTTATCTGTAGTAGCTCATATCTGATTTTGCAGTTTTGACGAATAGGTTTAGATTTAACCTGACAGGCAGCTATGAGCGAGAAGCAGACGGTCGAGTAAACTCGTTTTTGGACAAAAGCTTGTCAGTGACATTTCTAATTTAGAATATTACGGATAATCTCAGGTATTGTGATTATTCGTAATACTGTCTATTCGACATTCATTTGTAGCGTAAGCGCATCATAAACCCCGCATTCTAATCGTCTAGCCCGAATAATAAGATCAAACCTCCATGGCTTTACTGCTCAAGCGCGGACTCGCCAGGTGCCGCACTCCCTAATGTGAGACATATCGTCTTGTATGACTATCAAAACAGTCGCGCGAGGTCGTGCCCTGTAGCCTTCTTGGGCGACTATGATGGGTATCTGCAAACCGATGGCTATGTTGTTTATGATGGGCTTCATCTCGTCACCAATGTCGGTTGCTTCGCGCATGCTCGGCGCAAGTTCATGGACGCGAAAAAGCTTCAAAGCAAAGGTAAGTCAGGCAAAGCGGATAAAGCGCTAGCCAAAATCCAGAAGCTCTATGGGATAGAATCCCGCTTAAAAGGTGAGCCTGCGGAAAAACGAAAAGCAGAACGCCAGCAGCATGCCAAACCGATACTGGATGAGCTTTACGAATGGATGACAACTCAACAAGTGCTTGAGTCTAGCCCGCTGGGTAAGGCGATAAAATACACGCTCGGCCAATGGCCGAAGCTGATCCGCTATATCGATGACGGTCACTTATCGATAGACAACAACCGAGCTGAACGCGCAATAAAACCGCTGGTTATTGGGAGAAAGAACTGGCTCTTCTCGACCAATCCCAATGGAGCGGAAGCGAGCGCGATGCTTTGTAATGGTCAACAAATTCTGTAGAGATTCTAAGCGGCATTTTTTAATTCATTATATTTCTGATGTGGCGTCATATAATTAAGCGTAGAATGCCTACGTTTGTAATTGTAAAACTGAATATAA
>NZ_JACJDT010000179.1:0-561 GCF_014163675.1 Pseudoalteromonas sp. SR44-5 | reverse complement strand
GTAAGCGGTAAGCGGTAAGCGGTTAAAATCTAGATCTCCTCAACTTAAATAGCAAGAAAATTTAATATATTTACTTTCTGTTATAAACGCGGTGGCAAGCCACTCGCCTACAAGTACATATTAACGCCGAGCAACTTAAAACTTACCGCTTAAGGCTTACAGCTCAAATCGCAGACATTAAAAAAGGCCACCAAAGTGACCTTTTTCTAATAATTAACTTAAAAGTTAATTATTACTCATTGAACGTTGCTACAAAGCACCTACGCCTAAGGTAATAGCGCCACCTTCACATGACGTAAATCGCAGACATTAAAAAAGGCCACCTAAGTGACCTTTTCCTAACAATTAACTTAAAAGTTAATTATTACTCATTGAACGTTGCTACAAAGCACCTACGCCTATGGGTAACAGCGCCACCTTCACATGACGTAAATCCCAGACATTAAAAAAGGCCACCGAAGTGACCTTTTTCTAATAATTAACTTAAAAGTTAATTATTACTCTACGATAGTTGCTACTACACCAGCACCTACAGTACGGCCACCTTCGCGGATTGCGAAA
>NZ_JACJDT010000178.1:0-564 GCF_014163675.1 Pseudoalteromonas sp. SR44-5 | reverse complement strand
CTCGCAGTCTAAATGTAACTCTGGTTGTGTTGAGCGCTTTAAATATGGCGGCGCAATTATGCTGATTTAAATCGAGCCGTATACCCTGCCCACTTGATAAATCAGTCACTAAAAAATTAAGATGGTGTCATTGTTATTCCATTTCTAAAGTACGCGTATTTTAAGGTGGCTGTCTTCTTAATTTTCCATCTGGAAAAATAACAACGCCACTACTAACAGAAGCTGCAAACTAAACCTAAAGCAATTAAATGCATCACTTTAGGTTCAAGTTTTTAAATTTTTAAAGAGCGATTTAGCTTTTAATTACCACACTTCCTGACGGTTAACTTGGCAATCTGCTGGGTCTAAATAGGGTTTTAACTCCTCAGGAAATCCGTGCTTTTCTGTTATATCTTTATCGATTTTGAAGTAATGCTCTATTGATTGATATAAGTGTGTACCAAGCGGGATTGATGTATCCATAAAGGTCATGGCTGTGGCGTATGCCAGTGAATCCCATTGACGATTTGAACCACCTACATAAAAAGTAGGCTTGGTAAAGCGATAATGTTTAGGGTATTTTAA
>NZ_JACJDT010000177.1:0-564 GCF_014163675.1 Pseudoalteromonas sp. SR44-5 | reverse complement strand
AAGCAAGCACTCAAGCAACAGCTTGAACAGCCCAATCTATATCAAGAACAAAGCTTTATAGAGCGCGTCAGTTTATTGCTCACTCATGAAATTGATACGCGTGAGCAAAGAAAAATCGACCGGCTAGTGCGACACGCTAAATTCCGCTTACAGGCTCAGTTAAATCAACTGATTTATTCACCAACACGTAATATAGAAAAAGCACAGATACGTAATTTAAGCCAAAATAGCTGGCTGAACTTACACCAAAATATCTTAATCACTGGGGCAACAGGCTGTGGAAAAACCTACCTTGCGTGTGCCTTAGGACATGAGCACTGTCTACAAGGAAAAAGTGTTTACTATATTCGATTAAAAGAACTACTCGAAAGCCTGTTTCTAGCACAAGCAGATGGTAGTTACCGGAAATTACTGGCGAAGTTAATAAAGTATGATCTATTGATCTTAGACGACTGGGGGCTTGAACCACTGAGTGCACAGCAACGAGGTGACTTACTCGAATTAATCGATGCGCGGTATGGGTATAAATCACACATAATTATAAGCCAGCTACCACAGGAAAAC
>NZ_JACJDT010000176.1:0-568 GCF_014163675.1 Pseudoalteromonas sp. SR44-5 | reverse complement strand
CAAGCGTGTGGTTTAAAACACTGTAATCCACATGCACTACGCCATGCTTATGCAACACATCAACTTGAATCAGGAATGCCACTTCATCAATTGCAACATCAGCTTGGTCATAGTGATATTAAAACGACACAAAGTTACTTACACTGGTTACCTGAGTTAGGGCATGGCGGCATTGATTTGCTTGCGAGTTGGAGTAAACAATGAGCGCTTTGCACCTCGCTGATATTTTAAACTCAAATCTTGAGAATTATCGGCAACATCATACGATGAGCTATCAACAACTGCGTGTCTGTCAGCACCTTCAATCATGCAGAACAGGTCAGCTCGGTTATCAAGCATGGCAATGTGATAGCTGTGGGGAGTCGCAGCAGATTGGGTGTAGTTGTCGAGACCGTCACTGTCCGCGTTGCCAAGGCATGGCCACGGCTAAGTGGGTGCGAAGACAGCAAGAGGATTTATTACCGTGTCGGTATTTCCACCTTGTTTTTACGCTCCCTCATGAGTTGAATATCATTGCTCACTATAACCCAAGTGTGTTGTACCAGTGTTTGTTTAAAGCCGTATGGCA
>NZ_JACJDT010000175.1:0-568 GCF_014163675.1 Pseudoalteromonas sp. SR44-5 | reverse complement strand
CAAGCGTGTGGTTTAAAACACTGTAATCCACATGCACTACGCCATGCTTATGCAACACATCAACTTGAATCAGGAATGCCACTTCATCAATTGCAACATCAGCTTGGTCATAGTGATATTAAAACCACACAAAGTTACTTACATTGGTTACCAGAGTTAGGTCATGGCGGCATTGATTTGCTTGCGAGCTGGAGTAAACAGTGAGCGCTTTGCATCTCGCTGATATTTTAAACTCAAATCTTGAGAATTATCGACAGCATCATACGATGAGCTATCAACAACTGCGTGTCTGTCAGCACCTTCAATCATGCAGAACAGGTCAGCTTGGTTACCAAGCATGGCAATGTGATAACTGTGGTGAGTCGCAAAAGATTGGATGTAGTTGTCGAGACCGTCATTGTCCGCGTTGCCAAGGCATGGCTACTGCTAAGTGGGTGCAAAGGCAGCAAGAGGATTTATTACCGTGTCGGTATTTCCACCTTGTTTTTACGCTCCCTCATGAGTTGAATATCATTGCTCACTATAACCCAAGTGTGTTGTACCAGTGTTTGTTTAAAGCCGTATGGCA
>NZ_JACJDT010000174.1:0-570 GCF_014163675.1 Pseudoalteromonas sp. SR44-5 | reverse complement strand
TTCAACGATAAAGTATTCTAGCACGTTGCCATTTTTATCCCGCTTAGCCCATACTTGGTCAAAACCGGGGCCCGGACCAAAGCCTAGCTCCATTTTCGCAGGTGGCGGGGGCTTATAAAAGTGTTTTGCCATATAGGCACTTGCTGCTCGTTCACCTTTAACTTCGGTAAGTTTTGCTTTAAATGCACCAATGCGATGGCTTGAGTCACCATTTTTAATAGCGTCATCTAGTTTGTTCTTATAAGCCGTTTCATAAGCAGCTAAGTTTTTATAATGGGCATCAAGGGCTGGGTTTCTGACTCGCTTAAGCGCTGCAGCCCCTTTTAAATCATTCCCTTTCGGCGGCTTAAGCTCATTGGCAACGGTTTTCTTCGGTTTACCCACTACACCCGTGCTTGCCGGTGGCTCAAACTCATCGAGGGCTTTGTTTACGCGATTACCAATTTCGTTTGCGGCGTTTTTTACCCCTTGGTCTATTTGCGGGGTGACTTCATCAAGCTGTTTGACCATGGCTTGCATGCCGTCAATGGCTGAGTCTGGCAGCAGAAGATCGTATTTCCAGCTGGTTGA
>NZ_JACJDT010000173.1:0-571 GCF_014163675.1 Pseudoalteromonas sp. SR44-5 | reverse complement strand
GATGAATGTAAATTTGGTGATTACAAAGATATGGAAGAAGGCTTTATCTGTTTAAATGCCCTTACTATGGCAAAGTTAGGCAAAGACATGCATGGTTGGCAATGCCACACCGACTCATTATATTTACCTTTATTTTTAATTGATTAGTTTCGATAATCACACAACACGAGCCTATTATCTATGAGCAGCTTAATTCACTTATCACTTATTGACGAAGATAGATACCCTACTTCGCTTAGCGGTGATGATGAAAGTAAATACCAACAATTGCTTGCAATTACTGAAGAAGAAGCCATTTATTGGCAGTCAATCGAAATAAACCTGCGCGGCTTTGAACCCGCACTGCAACTATGGGATGCTATCGCAGGTAATAGTCGGTTATTATTGATTGCTAGCTTCAATTTTTTCCCCCATAAGCTGCTTCCACCTGACGCTGACATTAGCGGCACTTTCGGCTTTTTCCCAGCCGATATGGTGAAAGATTTATATGACATAATGCAACAAGAATATAGCTTCGATATTGATAGCTTAGAGGGGCAGAACATAATCGCTGAAATTGAAAAGGATGGAG
>NZ_JACJDT010000172.1:0-571 GCF_014163675.1 Pseudoalteromonas sp. SR44-5 | reverse complement strand
ATGCGGCGATACGTAAATATGGAGTACGTGTGAAACATCTACTATTTTTATCTTTATCACTAATCTTAGCTGGTTGCGGAGTTACAGGTACAGCAAGTAAAACTGAGTTTCCATTGTTAACAAACGCTCCAGTATTTAGTGCTAACGTCAATTCAGTTTCAATCATAACAGATGAAAATACAGCTGATAACGAATCATATGGGGCTTTTAATTGGGGAAGTTTTGATACAGCTGACAAAAATACAATTCAGCAATCAATCTTAAATACTCTAAACCAAAATACTTCAAACGTATTAACAAAAGCTAAAGTGCACGCCAAAATTCACCGTTATTCGCAAGTTATTACAAATGCCAGTTATGCAAGCTTTGTTATTGTTGATTGGTGTTTAGAAGTAAACGGTGAAATTATTCGCGACGAAGTATTTTATGCTGGCCACAGCGATGAACTTAATATATTTACTGGAAAAACGTTAGGCTGGGCAAAAGGTCAAACCCACAAAGCAATTTCAAGCCGTATCATCAACCAGTCTATACAATCTTTATCTGATCCGTCTCTTAAAAGCGCTTACCC
>NZ_JACJDT010000171.1:0-572 GCF_014163675.1 Pseudoalteromonas sp. SR44-5 | reverse complement strand
TCGCTATCGGTGCCGGTATTGCCTGCGGAGTCTGTCACACTGACATTGACTGTGTACTCGCCTTCGATAATCGCATTACTGGCCTCCACGGACCAATTGCCTGCGCCATCCGTTGTTGCTGTCGCACTTTGTACTGCGCCATTGGCCGCGATGATTGTAACGTTCACTTGCGTACCCGCTGGCACCCCACTGCTTTGGCCACTGATGAGCGGAGTAACATCACTGCTATCTGCCAGCGCATTCACGCTAATAACCGGCGCGGTGACATCAACTAACCCGTTCACACTCGCACTGGCTGGGTTCCCCGCTTGATCTGATACACTTGCAGTAACCGTATAAGTGCCTTCTGCTAATGCATCCAGCGCCGGCACTGACCATGTGCCTGATGGTGTCATTTGCGTAGTGACTGTGTGTGAATTACCCGCGGCATCATTAAACACCAGCGTAACTATGCTGCCCTGTGGCGCACTGGCGGTGCCACTGATGGTAGGCGTGGTATCGTTACTGTCGGCTGGCGGATTAATACTGATATCCGGCATGGTGGTATCAATGATCCCAGTGACGCTGGCGGT
>NZ_JACJDT010000170.1:0-572 GCF_014163675.1 Pseudoalteromonas sp. SR44-5 | reverse complement strand
TCGCTATCGGTGCCGGTATTGCCTGCGGAGTCTGTCACACTGACATTGACTGTGTACTCGCCTTCGATAATCGCATTACTGGCCTCCACGGACCAATTGCCTGCGCCATCCGTTGTTGCTGTCGCGCTTTGTACTGCGCCATTGGCAGCGATGATTGTAACGTTCACTTGCGTACCCGCTGGCACCCCACTGCTTTGGCCACTGATGAGCGGAGTAACATCACTGCTATCTGCCAGCGCATTCACGCTAATGACCGGCGCGGTGACATCAATTAACCCGGTCACACTCGCACTGGCTGGGTTCCCCGCTTGATCTGATACACTTGCAGTAACCGTATAAGTACCTTCTGCTAATGCATCCAGCGCCGGCACTGACCATGTGCCTGATGGTGTCATTTGCGTAGTGACTGTGTGTGAATTACCCGCGGCATCATTAAACACCAGTGTCACTATGCTGCCCTGTGGCGCACTGGCGGTGCCACTGATGGTAGGCGTGGTATCGTTACTGTCGGCTGGCGGATTAATACTGATATCCGGCATGGTGGTATCAATGATCCCAGTGACGCTGGCGGT
>NZ_JACJDT010000016.1:0-81633 GCF_014163675.1 Pseudoalteromonas sp. SR44-5 | reverse complement strand
ATTGCTTTATATTGTTAAAGAACGTTGCGGTTAAAGTTAAACTTTATCTCGCTAGGGCTGCGCATATTACGCTTTCCTATTTTTTTGTCAACACTTAATTTTAAACTTTCTTAAAAATCTAAACTTAAGTTTTACTCGACTAACTGATTAACTCTTGCAGCTTAAGCGTTGCTGTCTGCCGTCTCAGTGGGGTCGCATTATAGGGCGCGGCGAATTTTACGCAAGCGTTTTTTAAAGAAAACTTGAAATAAAGTGCTGTTCGTTCAATTTACGCGCTAAACACGCTAAAACCCCTAGTCAACTGTACAAAATAACAACGACTTTTCCCTGAAAGGATCTTCAGTATTATCTATTATCGATATTTCGCAAGTTTTTGGCATAAAAAAAGCGCCATTAACTTCGGCGCTTTCCATAAAACAAAATAAAAACGTGTTAATAGAGGATACTGTAAAGCTTTCTTCTATATTTAGCCGCTAAACTATCACCATCCGGTAAAGAGGCAATAATAGCTAAATAACTTACCTTGGCATCGGCAAAATTCAAATCTTTTTTCAACACTGTAAATAGTAACTCTAACGCTTGCTCTTTTTTGCCTGCTTGGTCGTATGCTGCACTTAGTTCAACTTTTAATTCAAGATCGTTAGGATACTTTTCAACTTTCGCTTGTAATGCTTTTAGCTCTGGCGATTCTTGTGCTTGAAGTGCTTGTGCGCACTTTGCTTGAATATTTGTAAAGTATGCATCTTGCTCATTTTCATTTACTGAAGCTAACAAAGCTTGCGCGTCATCCAGTTTATGAATTTGAATGCATATATCTGCCAATACTAATTTTATACGCGCATTTGTATTGTCTAATTCGTAAGCCTGCTTGGCAAAATTAAACGCTTGATTTAAATCCTGAGCGATCAGTGCTTGCTTGGCTTGTTCTAACAACATTTCATGAGGCTGCGGTAAATGTTTACTTAACGCTTCTCTGATTTGAGTTTCAGCTTGTGCACCGGCTAATACATCAACAGGTGCTGAATCTTTTAATAGCACTAAGGTTGGTAATGTTTGTAGTCCAACTTGCTGTGCTAGTTGTGCTGCGAGTGCTTGCTCTAAATCACAATCTAATGTGGCAACTAATATATAGTCACCATAATCTTTGGCTATTGTCTGTAAAATAGCTGCTTGAGATTGACACTCTGGACTTTGTGCTGAAAAGAAACTTAACAGGACTAGTTTTTGTTGTGATGTTTCACCCAGCACTTGTTGAAGATTTTGCGGATTAACATTTACCATATTATTCATTGCTATTGATTGCCATATCAGACTATTTAGGGTTTTATATGGAGGCAAACATAATAATTACAAGCCCAGAATCACAAGCCATAAATCAAAAAGGTCTTTTATGAAATTTCATAGTCTATACGCTGCACTTATACTGCTTAGTCCATTAGCAAGCTCAACAACCTTGGAGCTGAAGTTAGATAAAACGATGCCTGCCATTGAAAAGTTTTACTTAGATTTACACCAGTCCCCAGAACTTTCATACCATGAGCAAGAAACGGGAGAAAAGCTTGCCACCAAATTACGTGCGCTTGGCTATGAGGTGACCGACAATGTGGGTGGCTTTGGTGTAGTAGGCTTATATAAAAATGGTGATGGCCCGACAATAATGATCCGTACTGATACAGACGGCTTACCAATCATAGAACAAACTGGTAAATCATATGCTTCAACAGTCACTGTTATGAATGATGAAGGAGCAAACGTTGGTGTGATGCACGGATGTGGTCATGATATTCATATGAGTTCATTTATTGGTACTGCGCAACAATTAATGCTACATAAAGATGCATGGCAAGGAACCTTAATGATGGTGGCACAACCTGCTGAAGAGGTGGGAGGCGGTGCAAAAGCGATGCTCAAAGAAGGTTTATTTAGTAAATATCCGACTCCTGATCACGTTATCGCTTTGCATGTTAGTGCGAGTGTTCCTGCAGGACAAGTCAGTATGAAAAATGAGTACACCATGGCCAGTGTGGATTCAGTAGATATTACGGTTAAAGGTAAAGGTGGTCATGGTGCTTACCCACATATGACTATTGACCCTGTTGTTATCGCATCACGAATAGTGTTGGCACTGCAAACAATTACCAGTCGCGAATTATCACCTCTTGAACCCTCAGTAATTACAGTGGGTTCAATTCACGGTGGAGCTAAACATAATGTAATTTCGAATGAAGTAAAGCTACAGCTGACACTTAGAAGTTATAATCCTAAAATTCGCGAGCAACAAATTGCAGCTATAAAACGTATAACTAAAGGCATTGCATTAAGTGCAGGATTGGATGAAAGCTTAATACCTGTGGTTTATGTACATGAAGATGAGTCAATCCCATCTACATATAACGACCCTGCACAAACTAATATTGTACGTAGTGCGATTAGCTCGGCGATTGGACAAAGTAATGTACTTGAAACCGAAGCGGTTATGGCAGGGGAAGATTTTGGTTTATATGGCCGCACAGATAAAAACATCCCTATCACCTTATTTTGGTTAGGTGGTGTAGAGCAAGCTCAATATCAAGCGGCACAAACATCAGGGGCAACTTTACCTTCACTACATTCAAGTAAATTTGCACCTGACTATAAAGTTGCAATCCCCACAGGTATCACTGCAATGAGTAACGCTGCGGTGGCTTTGTTTAATCAATAATCTTAGCAATGGATGACTAAGCCGATTTTGTTTTTGGTTTAGTTTTTCTTGTAAAACGCCGCTTTTGCGGCGTTTTTGGTAATTGTGCAAATACGTTGCTATCACAATTTTTGGCAAGTTCCACAAAAGCCGCTAAATCCACTAATAAAGGATTTAAAAATTGTTGATAACTCATTTGTTGTTCTGCTATGTCGCCCAACGATACTTCCCATTTTGCGGTTAGGTCTGGGCTGGCTAAACCATGCGGTAACGCACTGATCAATGCTTTACCTGTATCGGTTGCTAAAATGAGTTTACCTTGACGTCTTAAAAATTGTCTTCTAAATAATAACTCTAAAATACCCGCTCTGGTTGCTTCGGTTCCTAAGCCATCTGTTTCTTTGAGTATTTTTTTGATTTCTGGATCTTTAACGTACCGACTAATACCTGTCATTGCACTAAGCAGCGTTGCATCATTGAAATGAGCTGGCGGGCTGGTCATTTTATCAATTACTTCACCGCGTTCACACTGCAACTGTTGCCCTTTAATTAATGGCGGCAATATCTGCTCATCTTTTAATGCGGTTTTTCCCATTAACGCTTTAAAGCCTAAACTTACATCTTGTTTTGCGTTGGCTTTAAAGATACCACCATTAATTGTTATTTCAGCCTTTGTTTCATTGTAAATGTAGTCTGGATAAAACTGGATCAGATAATGACGGCTAATAAGACCATACACTTTACCTTCTTCAACGCTCAAACTTGCTGACTTTTGCTGCTTAGCGGTAGGAATAATGGCGTGATGCGCAGCCACCTTAGCATCGTTAAAACACTTACTGCGTTTACTCACATCTGCGCCTTGGCAATGAGTGTCATTTTGCCCGCCATTGATGGCAATTGCCTTTATTATACTGGCTGCTTCTTGGTGATGATCTTTGGGCAAGTAACGATTGTCTGAACGTGGATAGGTAATTAGCTTGTGACGCTCATATAAATTTTGACAAATATCCAATACCTTTTGTGCAGGCATTGAAAAAGCTTTCGCAGCATCAATTTGTAACGCTGACAAATTATACGGCAAAGGTGCTTGTTGCTTTTTCTGCTTTTGTTCAAGCGCAGTAACTTCACCTGATTGATTAGAAATTCGCGACGCAACATTCTCAGCAAGGCCTCGATGGAGCACTCGCCCCTCTTCATCTTGATAAGGTTCACACGCTTTGCTTGGTTGCCACTTTGCTGTAAACGGCTCTTTATTTTCGGTACTTAAATGGGCTAATACTTCATAAAAAGGTTTTGGCACAAAATTAGCAATCTCGTTATCACGCTGAACAACCAATCCTAATATTGGTGTTTGTACACGCCCTACTGATAATACATTACCAAACCCTGCTTTTTGACCTGCAAGCGTATAGGCGCGCGTTAAATTCATACCAAACAGCCAATCAGCTCGCGAACGCGCCAAAGCAGATACACTAAGTGGAATAAATTCACGGTTAGAGCGAACGTTTTGCAGCGACTTTTTAACCGCGCTAACATTCAAATCACTGATCAATAAACGTTGAATTTGCTGTTTTTTGGCTTGGCTAAGTTTAACTTGCTCAATCACCTCATCAACAAGTAATTGCCCTTCTCGGTCTGGATCACCAGCATGAACAAGTTGATCAGCTTGTTTGATTAACTTTTTAAGTACCGTAAGTTGCTTACGAGTTTTAGATTTTGCTTTTAACTGCCATTGCTGTGGGATAATCGGTAAGTCATCAAAGCGCCATTTTTTATATTGCTCATTATAATCATCAGGCTCTGCCTGCTCGAGCAAGTGACCTATACACCAAGAAACACAATCGCCATTAGCCACTTCAATATAGCCATCATGTTTTTTATGAGGCTTTGGTAGCGCATCAGCAATGGCACGACCTAAAGATGGCTTCTCGGCTATATAAAGTTTCATAGGGCACTATCAACAACTGGTTATTTACACAGTAGTTTAGCACACGTAATTTAATCTACAAATAGTTAATGATTAGCTCTTTAAACTGCGATTTTTTCGCATAAATAAATACAACAGAGGAAGGTAGCACACAACGACAGTGCCAATATTGATTAAAGGTAATAACGTTTTATATAGCATAGTGCTATACGATAAATCCCAAAGGTGGCGATCCACTAATCTAAATAATTGTAAGATAGGCGCACTAATTACAACCAACTGACCGATCACACTTTGCCAAAGATACACTTTATCTTTAATAGCCCAGTAAGCAATCAAAGCCATCCAAGCAATATCATTAAAAGCCCAAACTACATAACGCCAAATATAAGGGTCATCTAACTCTCTAAGGCTTGAATAAATCACAGCGCCATACAAGAAGAAAACAGCTGTAATCAAGACAAAGCGTAATGCCAACCAATCCTTACGTATGTAAAATACAAAAATAGCTGGGAGTAAAAATAACACCCAGCTATATTCAAGTATAAAAATTAAATTGTTCACCCAATTAGGCATTGACGTTACTTAACATTCTTCTCTTCATCATCGCCACCAGAACCATTGCCCGGCATATAACTATATTTATCAACGTTTTTCATCAGACACTCCGTTACACTTGTTAAAAAACTACTTTAAGCTAAATTAGGTACTTTGCCAAGCATCTTAACGAACATCTATCGGATCTGATTCCTTAGCCTTGCCTTGCATTATTGAAATTTCCACGCGGCGATTACGTCGTCTATCCGCATCAGAATCATTTGGAACAAGTGGTCGAGTTTCGGCATGACCGACAACAACCATTCTGGTTTTATCAAAGCCTTGCGCTTTTTGCATTTCAGTTGCAACCGCAACTGCACGCTTCGATGATAAGTCCCAGTTATTGGTATACAGCTCATTCGAAACTTGAAAATCATCAGTATGACCAGACACCGTAATTTCACCTGGCACATCTTTTAGTAACGCAGCTATATCACGAATGATTGGTTTAAACTTAGGTTGTAAAAATGCACTCCCAGATGGAAATGAACCATTTTCACGAATACGAATAATAATTTGCTGACCTAATGATTCCAACTCAACAGCACCATCCATGATTTGTTGTTCCAATTGCTGGGCTATCTTTTTAACTAACTCATTAACCTGCTCTTGATCAGCTGCAGAAATAGATTGTTCTGATGCTTGTTGTTGCGCTGTACTTTGTGACTCACCGCCACGCTTATTACCGCGTTGCTCTTGACGACCGCCAGCTGAGCTTTCATCACCAGCCTGAAACTCAAGCATTTGCTGGGTCATTTCGACAGTTTGCTGTTGAATGGTTTCGATTGGAGTAGGTTCAGGTTTACCTGGGGTGAACTCCATCGCGATAACGGATGTTCCTTTGGGAATATCTTTTACTTCTATTTTATTTTGTACACCAAAGGCAAACTTCATTGAGCCTGCGATTTGTTTAAATTTAAGTACATCCATTTCTGAAAACGCGAGTAAAAGTACAAAGAAGCACATCAATAGTGACATCAAATCCGCGAAGGTACCCATCCATGCTGGTAACCCGGGTGGTGGACACTTGCACTCTTGATCTGACATGCTTACTCCTCAGTATCCACTTTTCGTTTTGATTCAGCGAGGTAGTTTTTCAAAATACCTTCGATGACTTTTGGATTTTGGCCATCTTGTATACCTAATACCGCATCTAAAATTAGCCGCTGATTCATTGCTTCTTCGTCTTTACGCAATTCCAATTTTACTTGGATAGGAATTGCCACCACGTTTGCTAAAAACGCACCATATAATGTTGTTAAAAGCGCTACCGCCATCGCAGGACCAATCGCTTTAGGGTCATCCATATTCGACAACATCGCAACTAGACCAATCAAAGTACCTATCATACCCATCGCAGGCGCAATATCGGCAAGCGCTTTAAACAAACCGGCCCCCGATTCATGACGAGTAGAAGTAAGAGAAATATCTTTTTGCAAGGTGGCACGAACAACATCAGCGTCATGACCGTCAACAAGCATATCAACCCCTTTACGCATAAACGCATTGGGTATTTCTGCTTCCTCAAGTGCTAAAAATCCGCCTTTACGGGCCGAGTCTGCAAGTTCAACTGCTTTTTCGATAAGCTCTTCAGGTGACTCTATTTTGAACATGAAGGCTTTAGCCGCGACTTTACCGATACCGAGGAATTGACTCATCGTATAGTTTGATAACACTATAAAAATCGAACCACCGAAAACAATAACCACCGATGGCGTGTTATAAAACATAGCCACTTCGCCGCCACTACTTAGTACCATTGACATAGCAATAAGACCAATAGCTCCGAGAATACCTATAATGGTTGCTAAATCCACTTACCCCTCCAGAGGAATCGATGCTTTGTTGCTACCAGCAACAAATTTTTATTATTAACAGCTTATCGGCAATCTATTGAATTACTTAAACCATTTAATGAAAAAAATGAAATGAAAGTTTTCAACCCTGTTTAGCATTTTAAGCTACCATTGATAACCTGCAAGGCTTAAGTAAAGGTATAAATAATTAAAAGTGGCAAGAAAACAATTAATTATTCAAAAAAAATGCATCACCCTTTGACCTAGTTTAGCATTCCCCCTAAAATTGGCCTCACATTTCTATCATCTAAGTTAAATCAGTATGGCGACGAAAAAACCAGAGAACCTAAGCTTCGAGCAAGCGCTTGATGAATTATCCTTAATCGTCACAGAAATGGAGCAAGGAGAGCTTTCCCTTGAGCAATCATTAAAACAGTTTGAACGCGGTATTGCTTTAGCCGGCGCATCTTCAAGTAAGTTACAACAAGCTGAACAAAAAGTAGCTATTTTAATGGGTAGTGATAGTCAGTCACCACTTACTAACTTTGATAATGATTTGGAATAACGGGTGTTAATAACAGAGCAAATAAAATGTGCTCAACAAGATGTTGAAGCCACTCTCAATCGGTATTTTGAGCAACCGCTCGATACCGAGCACAGCATCAAACAAGCCACCCACTACAGCGTTTTAAATGGCGGTAAACGATTACGACCATTTTTAGTGTATGCCACGGGAAAAATGCTTGGCGCAAATAAACAAGATTTAGACGTGTTGGCTGCTGCTATTGAATGTATTCATAGTTATTCGTTAGTTCATGATGATTTACCCGCGATGGATGACGACGACCTGCGACGTGGTAGACCGACTTGCCATATTGTCTATGGCGAAGCTCATGCTATTTTAGCCGGTGATGCGCTGCAAACATTAGCGTTTGATTTAATTGCTAACCATTCATTTAACGTTCCTGCACAGCAACAGTTAAAAATGATTGCAGCACTTGCCAAAGCATCGGGTATTGAAGGTATGGTCGGTGGTCAAGCACTGGATATTGCAGCGACTGACAAATTAGTCAATTTAGCTGAGCTCGAACGTATCCATAAATTAAAAACAGGTGCTTTGTTAAATTGTGCAATTACTTTAGGTGCATTATGCGCAGCTGATACAAATCAACAAACATTATTACAATTAAAACAGTTTGGTGATGCAATTGGGCTGGCTTTTCAGGTGCAAGACGATATTCTTGATATCGAAGGTGATACCCAAGTCTTAGGTAAACCACAAGGCTCCGATGTTGCAGCAAATAAAGCGACCTACCCTGCTCTACTTGGGCTTACAGGTGCAAAACAAAAAGCACAATCATTACTAAAATGCGCACTCGATGCGTTAGCAGCAATAGATGCTGACACTTCTGAGCTAGAAAACTTGGCAAAATATATTGTTGAACGCGATTATTAATTCTAGGCTCTAGCTTGAGCAAGTAATGATGTACAAAATAACTAAAGAATCAGAGTAATATTACGCTATAATGACCTCTGGTTAGCGAAGGATGTATTAAAAATCATGACACTTGATAGTAGCAAGTATCCATTATTAGGTTTGGTTGACGAACCAGCCCAGTTGCGTGATTTAGCGCAAGACAAATTACCTGCTTTTAGTAATGAGTTACGTGATTACTTACTAAACTCAGTCTCGCAAAGTAGTGGTCACTTAGCATCAGGTTTAGGCACAGTTGAGCTTACTGTAGCGCTTCATTATGTATATAACACCCCTGAAGATCGCTTAGTATGGGATGTAGGCCATCAAGCATACCCACATAAAATTCTCACAGGGCGCCGTGATCAAATGCACACGATCCGCCAAAAAGACGGTTTACATCCGTTTCCATTTCGTGAAGAAAGCCACTACGACACTTTTAGTGTTGGCCATTCAAGCACCTCGATTTCTGCTGCTTTAGGCATGTCAATTGCGGCGCAAAAAGAAGGCAAAGGACGAAAAACAGTAGCGGTTATTGGTGATGGTGCGATTACCGCGGGCATGGCGTTTGAAGCAATGAATCACTTAGGTGATGTTAAATCTGACATGCTGATCATATTAAACGATAACGAAATGTCGATTTCTGAAAATGTCGGTGCACTAACTAATCATTTCGCTCGTATCTTATCAGGCAGTTTTTACACTAACATTCGTGAAGGTAGTAAAAAGCTGCTATCTGGCGTGCCACCAGTAAAAGAATTAGCCAGCCGCATGGAAGAGCACTTAAAAGGCATGGTTATCCCAGGCACCTTTTTTGAAGAGTTAGGCTTAAATTACATTGGCCCAATTGATGGTCATGATGTAAACATGTTGGTTGATACACTGCGCAATATGCGTAACCTAAAAGGGCCGCAGTTACTGCATATCAAAACCCAGAAAGGTAAAGGCTATAAACCAGCAGAAGCAGATCCAATAGGCTATCACGGCGTACCTAAGTTCGACCCTGCGATTTCCAGCCTACCAAAATCAAAACCAGGCGCTGCGACTTTTTCTAAAGTATTTGGCGATTGGTTGTGTGACATGGCAAGTCAAGATGAAAAGCTTATGGCAATCACCCCGGCTATGCGTGAAGGCTCAGGCATGGTGCGTTTTTCAAAAGAATACCCTGAGCAATATTTTGATGTTGCCATTGCCGAGCAACACGCGGTTACTTTAGCCGCAGGTTTTGCCTGCGAAGGCTTAAAACCAGTTGTCGCTATTTATTCAAGCTTTTTACAACGTGCCTACGATCAGCTTATTCACGATGTTGCTCTGCAAAACTTACCCGTGTTATTTGCAATTGACCGTGCTGGTATTGTTGGTGCTGATGGCGAAACTCATCAAGGCGCATACGATTTAAGCTTTATCCGTTGTATCCCCAATATGATTATCATGGCACCGAGTGATACTAATGAATGTCGTCAAATGCTGTACACTGGTTATCGTTGTAACAGCCCTGTTGCAGTTCGTTATCCTCGTGGTAGTGCTGGCACAACTGAAATCTGCGAGCAAATGACTGAGCTTGAAATTGGTAAAGGTCGTGTGATTAAACAAGGCGCTAAAATCGCAGTTTTATCCTTTGGTACTTTACTTGAAAACGCTCAACTGGCAGTCAATGAATTAAATGCTAGCCTCGTTGATATGCGTTTTGTTAAACCTCTTGATAGCGCACTAATCGACACTTTATTAGCCGATCATGACGTCATTGTAACCCTTGAAGATAACGCGATTGTTGGTGGTGCAGGCTCTGCTGTTAATGAATATTTAGCAGCTATAAAAGCAACAGTAAGCATCCTTAATTTAGGTATTCCTGATGAGTTCATCAAGCATGGCACGCAAGAACAAATGCATGATGAAATGGGCTTAGGCTCACAAGGTATACTCGATAGCATAAAAAACTTTATTACTAAGTAACCAAAGTTTAAGTTAATAAAATAACAAAGGAGCGTAGGCTCCTTTGTTATTTATTTTCAAACATTTAAAAAAATCTCACTTTTTTTCAACTTTCTTGCATCCAATTATTTCCCTGCCACGTTTATTCACTGAGGTTAGCTCGTGAGCAAAGTGTTCACGCTTTTATATAATACCAATCGACTTAAATATTTAGCCTTTCTAGCGTGCTAAATAAAGCGCTAACGGCGTTATGAATTTTTCATGTAGAACAACTACATATAAAAATTTATGCCTTGTTATCACTCTATTTATCCGTCGCTATAAATGACTAACAACTTAACACGATTGGTATAAGCTGTTTTAAGCCAAGCTCTTTGTATGTTCACATTTGATGGAATATTTAAGAAGGTACAAGTTATGAAAACGTTAAAATCAGGCGAAAGCACCAAATCTATTCACGCACAATTAATGACCAGTAAACTTTGTTTGTCTGCGCTTACTCTAGCAATTTTGATTGGCTTAACCGGCTGTAGTGGCGATGATGGAAAAGATGGTTCTGTAGGCCCGCAAGGTGAAATGGGCATGGACGGCGTCGATGGTAGTAATGGTGCTGATGGTACAAATGGTAGCGATGGCACGAATGGATCAGATGGTACTCCAGGATTTGCAGCAGCAACTTTTATTTTGGCTAATAATGGTGCTGATAATGCAGGCACCGTTGATTTGATTAATCAAAATGCTGCAAAGTTAAAAACATTTAATAGTGGTGCAAATGAAGGTGTTGCATTTGATAGCTTAGGTAATTTAATTCAAGCCAGCGATTCTGGTAATGGCGCTCTTAGCACCGTTTGCCAAGTATTAAGCCGTGCCGATGGGGGTATGTTTGACAGTAATCGTGATCGTACCATTACCGGCAGCAACACTACGTTAGTCAATCCCAAAGGTATTCATATATCAAATAAGCGCGGACTCATTTTTGCCGCTGACTTTAATGCCATGCAGATCACTGTCTTTGGTGCTACCGCCGCAGGAAATGCAGCGCCTTTAGCTAGTACAGTTACAGACGCAAAACCGTGGGATGTAACATACGATGATATAAACGATCGCTTATATGTGGCACTCACTAATGGTGATGTTGCAGTATACGATAATTATGTAGATGGTGGCTTTACCGCTATGGCAACTCGTACAATCACACCCAGTGATGCAAGCGGTAACAAAGTTTCCGTTAATATTCATGGTATCGTTTATGATGCTGATACAAATAAATTAGTACTTTCTGACGTCGGCAGTGCCAGTGATGCAACCGACGGCGCATTATTTGTGATCAACAACGCATCCCTTGCTACTGGCAATACCACGGTTGCTCGCAGTATCGCTGGCCCTGCTACTATGCTTGGTAACCCTGTGGATATCAGCCTGACTGGTAGCGACTTACGCGTTGCAGAAAAATCTAATGATGCAATTCTGGTATTTAGCAATATCTTTAATGGCGTCAGTGGTGACATTAGTCCAGATAGCGTCACCGCAACGATTAAGCCAGAGTCAATAACCGCAACAGTGATGCATAATGATATGCCTGATGTATCTGACAGTTATATGACTAATATGCCATTGATGGGTATTGCTGTAAGTAGTAATCCAAGCGCGGCAGGCCCTACAACAGGACAAATTTCACGTCTAAATGCACAGTTAACAAGTGAAATTGGCAGTTATAATGCAAGTCAAACAATCGAAAGTGTTGCCTTTGATAAAGCCGGTAACAGCTATGCGAGCTTTGATAACAGCACAACCTCTGTAGGTGGAATTGTTATTTCCAATAAAGTCGCGATGCACCGTGATGGCGAGGTATTTACACTAAGCCAAGATTCTATCATCAGCGGCAGTAATACCGGCCTAATCTCGCCAAAAGGTATTGATGTAGCATCAGACAGTGGGATGATTTTTGTCGCTGAAAACAATGCCACAACACCGGGAATATTAATATTCTCAACATGTACTACGGGTGATGTAACGCCCCTTTTGACGCTCACAGCAAGCGGTGGTGCACGTCCATGGGATGTTGACTATGATGTCACTACTGATAGAGCATTTGTGGCATTAACCAATGGGACTATTGCTGTTTTTGATGAAGTTAAAAGCAAGCTAATGGCGGGTATGAGCACTGTAACCGGGGAAGATCGCTTAATTACACCCGCAACAGCAGGAGTCGCATTCCCAGCCCCTACCAATATACATGGCATTGATTACGATCCACTAAGTGACTCATTAATTGTCTCAGATGTAGGCAGTGCCGCTGACGCCACTGATGGTAAATTATTTGTATTAAATAATGCAGGAACCGGATCAGGTTTGAACAATGTCAGTGTCAATATCGCCGGACCTGCAACCATGCTCGGTAATCCTGTCGATATTATGTTTACCGGCAATCATTTATACGTAGCCGAAAAATCAAATGGCTTAGTCATGCGGTTTGATAATATTCTCAATAGCCCCAGCGGTGATATTGCAGCCAGCGTAAGCTACTCATTCACAGCTCCTGAGTCTGTTGCTATTTTACCAAGCTGGCTAAATCGCTAACCATCAAGGACAGTTAAATTAACTGCCTTTAGTTGGCCTCCCAATGCCTTAACTTTTCGAGTTAAGGCATTTCTTATCTTTAACTAACAGCAGTCTTAGAATAAGCAAACGCATAATTAGCCAATTAGCGCATCCACACTTTGATATCTGCTAAACCATTAGCTTGTAATACACTCAGTTGTTGCTCAACATTGTTGGTTTGCTCAAACTCAAAGGCATCTAATTGTTCATCAAAGGTGATGTTTGCAACACCATCGCCACCGCGCTTTTTAACTTGATGTAGCGCGATATCCGCTAAGTTGACAGAGGTTTCCCAACCAATAACCTGACCACCTAATAATGGTAATGGGTAAAATGAAAAGCCAATCGATGCGGTCAAGTTTATACTGTCACCACTGGGCAACTTAAATGTGTGATCAGCGATTACTTTACATAGCTGCGCAACATAACTATCGATTGCAGTGCGTTTAAAGTCACGTAGCAGTAACAAGAATTCATCACCACTCCAACGGGCAACATAATCAGATCCTTGGGTACGAGAGTTAAGCAATGCAGCCATTTGCTGCAAACAACTATCACCACCAATCGGTCCATAAGCGTCATTAATGCGGCTAAAATTATCAAAATTAATGATTAGCAACACCAAGGATTTTCCCTGCGCTTGTAATGATTGTGAGTTACGCTGAAAGTGCTCTATATCTTTTGGTAGTTGATCAAATAAGAAGCGACGACTTCTCAGCCCAGTAAGCTCATCTGAGTGACTCATAAGCTTTAGCTGTGAGTTAACTTGATTTAGCTTATCATTAGCTTGTCGCAGCTCCCCGGTGCGCTCCGTGATCAGACTTTCAAGCGCGGTTTGCTTACGGCGCTCTTGCTTTCTAAATACCCAAAACACTAAATAAAATAATAAAATAAAACTACCAGTGATCAACAACCGAAAATAAATTGTTTCATCAAACCGTCTTGGTACCACAAATGAATATTCCGTACGTTGCGCCTTCTGCCAGCCTTCACCTTGTCGTTTAGCCTCAAGTTGAAACAAAAATGCACCAGGCGGTAAATTGGTATAAATAGCTTCACGACGGGTATTAGCATAACGCCAATCGCTGTCTAAACCAGTTAAACGATAGCGAAACTCAATACTGGTCGGTGCATAATAGTCTATCGCTGTATATTTAAGGGTGATATCACGTTCATCGATTTCTAATTCAGGATTACGCCCTAATGCAGCTGTTGCAAGTTTACGTATCCCAGTATTTAAACTCTCAACCTTTGGCTGTAATGGTTTAACGCCAAACAGCTCAATATCCTTAGGGATCTCCACGACCCCCTGTAGGCTCGGATACCACATTGAATTACCTAACTCCGCCACAGCGTCATGGCCAAGGCCGGTACAACACTGGCTGGCCTTACCGTCAAGTTGACGATCGTATGACGAAATAACCTGCTCTACTTTTAAGCTTTCAATATCGGTACTAAACTGTTCAACCGGCATTCGGTAGACACCTTTCATGGTACTAACCCATATGCGCTTGAGCTTTTCATCATAACGTAAACTAAAAATAGAACCGTAAGGTAAGCCATTGGTAGCATCTAACTGACGCCAATGCCCTTGTGTGCTTCGATAAAATAAACCATCATTTAATGAGCCGATTAATATACCAACTCCATCAATGTTTAAGATGCTTGTAACATAAGCACCTTCAAGACTCGTTTGATCGCCAATTTTTTCAATACCACGATCGGTAAAGTAGTAAGCGCCTTTGCTAGTGCCAATTAAACCAAAATTAGCTTCATCAACGACATAAGTAATAAACTTACTGCCTAAAAATGCGTTATAAGCAAATGGGGTTAAACCACCGTAACTAAGCCGATACATACCCCGGCCAGTACCAAGCCAAAAGCCTCCTTTGCTGGAGCGACTAATCGCAAACACCGGGTTATCTTTTAAAGCGCGTCCAGGGACAGTGAACAAGGTGTTGTTTTCATAAATATACACACCACGTCCAGTGGCGATATATAAACGTGAGCCATCAAACTGTAAATCATGCACGGCTGCACGTCCGTATTGATTACTTGGGATTTGATTGATAAAGTTTTTATCTAAATCAAAGTAGCCTACACCACTGCGGTTAGCGACCCACAATCTCCCATCGGGCGCTTGGCTAATGGCCATAACCGCTTCGGTCATTTGTGATATAGCTGAGTGACGTTCTATTCGGCCTTCGTGCGCAAGCCATAATCCTTCACTAAAACTCGCAAGCCAAATATTATTATCATTATCGCGATATAAATCAGCAAACCAAATACTTTGGTCAAGTTGGCTCGGTTCAACCCATTGCCAATCGCCGGAGTTGTCTCGAAACAGTAAGCGCCCATAGGTCGAAATCCACAGTGCTCCATTTGAGTCACTCATAAATTTATAAACCGCTGAGTTATTCGCATTGGGCAGTGGAAAGGGCCTTAACTCGTCATCTAAATCTAAAAAGTAAGCACCGAGCTCTGACGCTAAATATAAGTTGCCTTCCAGCCATGCTAAATCGTGAATAATCGTTTGTGCTAAACGCTCAGGTATAGATACCTTAGCAGTTAGTTCTAAGCGTAATTTTGCAAAATCAGAGGAGGAATTAGTTAACCGTAGCAAGTATCGTTCATTCACCAGCCAGATCCCTTCTGGCGATAATGCCAGCTGACTGACAGTACCAACAATCTGCTTTACTGAACTGGCACTCATTACAGGGACTAGTAAGTCATGCACTGCGCTGACATTGATCTGATTGCGAGATACAAAGTACAGGCCATTCGCTGCTATCCAAATACTGCCTTTCGCATCTTCGATAACATCGCGTACAGGGCCTTTTACACTAAACTCTTGCGCTGCCATAGTGGTGGGATCGATGACCACAATACCATCTTTAGTACCAATCCATAAATAGCCTTCGCTATCGACTAGTAATTTATTAATGCCGTTACTGGGTAAGAAATTACTATTTAAGGTGTTGTAATTAGTGAATGTATTGCCATCAAAGCGACTGAGGCCAAACTGAGTTCCCAGCCACATATAGCCTTGCTTATCTTGCACGACACTTTTAAGTGACTGCGATGGTAAGCCATTTTGCATATTCCATTGTTTTACAACATAGTCGGTAATTGACGCCTTACTTGGCATACTGCAGAACAGCACAATAATAACCAATAAAAATCGCATCATAACGTCAATACCTCGTTGCAAAACTAAGGTTAAAAGGGCAAATAACCCATTTTAAACAATGCCTGAACACAAATTAAAGAAAATATACCAGCTAAAACATCATCCGCCATAATACCTACACCACCATGAACCCGCTTATCAAGAAAGCGAATAGGACCTGGTTTAGCGATATCAAAAAAACGAAATAACAAAAAACCCACTAACAAAGACTGCCAACTTAATGCAGCTCCGATCATGGTAATGTAAAATCCGGCAACTTCATCCCATACAATCGCGGGATGATCATGTACTCCCAGATCATCAGCGGTTTTGCCACATGCCCATATACCAAAAATACTAATAACTACCGCAAATACAATTTGTAACCACAGCGGGAAATACATAGTAGTAAAAATAAACGGTAGCGCAGCAAAGGTACCAAACGTACCCGGCGCTTTAGGCGCTAACCCTAAACCAAAGCCCAAACCAAAAAATTGATGAGGGCGCTTTAAATTAAATAATGCAGGTTTATTCAAACCGACTCCTTGGTGAAGTGTTCAAAACCAGCATCATCATATGCTAATTTTTCGCCATCGAGCATCAGCTCAACCTCGCCTTCACCACTTTTTATTTGTCCAATGCAGGCTGCATCTACACCATACTGGCGCAATTTCATTTCCAGCATACTTTTATTGCTATCAGGTACCGTAAATAACAACTCATAGTCATCGCCATAATTGAGGATAAACGGCAGTTGTTGATCTCGTTCTAAAGTAGCACGCAATGCATCCGAGGTTGGTATTTTATTCACATCAATACAAGCGCTAACTTGCGACAGAGCTAAAATATGCCCAAGATCTGCCAATAGACCATCTGAGATATCAATCGCTGATGATGCTAAACCGCGTAATACTTGCCCCGCAGCAACACGCGGAGTTGGGTAATCAAATCGTTGATTAACGTACCTTAAGTGCTCTGGAGCAATCTTAATCTCTTGCTTACGAGCTTCAATCGCAAGCCCGGCATCACCTAGCGGCCCTGTAACATAAACCCAGTCACCTACTTTAGCACCGCTTCGGCGCAGTGCTTTACCTGCAGGCACTGTACCTTTAGCACAAATAGTAATTGTTAACGGCCCTTGCGTGGTATCGCCACCAATGATTTGCACATTAAAATACTCTGCGATTTCATGCATGCCTTCGGTGAATTCTTCCAGCCACTCAACATCAATATTTGGCAACGTTAAAGCAACCGAAACCCACGTAGGCTCAGCCCCCATAGCAGCTAAATCACTTAAGTTTACGGCCAGGGCACGATGGCCTAATGCACGCGGATCGATGTCATCAAAAAAGTGTACGCCTGCTACCAGTGTATCGGTGGTAATCGCTAACTGACAATTTTCAGGAACAGTAACCAATGCACAATCGTCACCAATCCCTAAATTAACATCGCGACGAGTTATGCCACGACCTTTAAAGTAGCGATTTATTAATTCAAATTCCTTCATACACAAAAAAGCCGGCCTATGCCGGCTCTCCTTTTACGGTCGCATTACTTACGTAAATGCTTTACCGCTTTATCAAGTACACCATTAACAAATTTATGGCTGTCTTCAGCGCCAAATATCTTAGCAAGCTCAATACCTTCGTTGATAGCAACTTTATAAGGTACATCTTCACGGAATTTCAGCTCATAGCTGCTTAAACGTAAAATAGCGCGTTCAACTTGGTCTAACTCGTTAAATGGACGAGTTAAATGTGGCGATACTGCTTCGTCTAGTTGCTTATGATTTATAGCAACACCACGCGAAAGATCTTTAAAGTATTCAACATCAATTTTAGTCACATCGTTTTCGATCAACATTTGTTGTTCGATATCGGCAATGGCATTGCCACTTAATTGCCAAGAATAAACGGCTTGAAGTGCTAAGATACGTGCTTTACGTCTTGCTGCTGGTTTCACAAAAATTCCTTAAACTTAAATTTTATCTAACACATTAACCATTTCAAGTGCGCCTAAAGCAGCTTCGCCGCCTTTGTTGCCCATTTTAGTGCCAGCGCGTTCAATCGCTTGCTCAATGCTTTCAGTGGTTAATACGCCAAATGCAATCGGGATATCATACTCAAGCGACACTTGCGCTAAGCCTTTATTTGATTCGCCAGCGACAAGATCAAAATGTGGTGTACCACCTCTGATCACAACGCCTAAAGCGATGATTGCATCATACTCTTTTTTTGCTGCAACGCGTTTCGCCGCTAAAGGTAATTCTACCGCACCTGGTACATAAACTACGGTAATATCATCATCAGATACACCACCAGTACGTTTTAATTCATCAACAGCACCAGCTAATAGGCTGCTACCAATAAAGTCATTAAAACGAGAAATAACGATAGCGAATTTCTTGCCAGGAGCGTATTTATTACCTTCAATAATTTTCATTCGATAACCCTAAAAAATAAGTTCAAGCGGTTGCGATTGCGCAAAAATTGCTGCGTATCATACCATATAAATAAAATAATAGCCTAGTTTAAGCGTTGTGCTTATTGTGGCTCTACGTAGTCAACCACTTCTAAGTGAAAGCCCGATAACGCATGGTACTTTTTAGGCAAGCTCATCAAACGCATTTTTTCAATGCCCAAGTCAGCTAAAATTTGTGACCCTACGCCTACGGTGCGTGAAGTACCTTGGAATTTACGATGCGCGACCGTCTCACCAGCATCTTCTGCAGCAAACGCTTTGACTGTCGCTTCTAGTTCTTCGGTGCATTCTTGCTTACCTAGAATAACTAACACACCTTGATGCTTTGCAATATAAGCCATCGCATCTGACAAGCCCCAGCTTCTATCGGCACTGCGATCAGATAACAAAATATCATTGAAGGTACTTTTTAAATGAACCCGTACTAAGGTTGGTTCATTCGTTTTAACCTCACCATTTAACAGCGCATAATGTAACTGGCCGTCAATGGTATCTTTATAAGTAACTAAATCAAACTCACCATGTACGGTTGGCAACTTACATTTTGCCACTTGCTCAATGGTGGTTTCATTCATGTTACGGTATTCAATTAAATCAGCAATAGTGCCAATTTTGATATTATGTTGCTCAGCAAATACTTCTAAATCAGGACGACGCGCCATGGTGCCATCAGCATTAAGAATTTCCACAATTACTGATGAAGGCTCTAAACCGGCTAAGCGGGCTAAATCACAACCGGCTTCAGTGTGACCGGCACGCGTTAATACGCCACCTGGTTGTGCCATAATAGGAAAGATATGCCCAGGTTGAACGATATCACTTGGTACAGCACCTTTGGCAATCGCAGCTTGCACAGTACGAGCGCGATCTGCAGCAGAAATTCCCGTAGTCACACCTTTCGATGCTTCAATCGACATCGTAAAGTTAGTCGAAAATGCCGCACCATTGTTTTTTACCATTAATGGTAAATCAAGTTGCTCACAGCGCTCTTGAGTCATTGTTAGGCAAATTAAGCCGCGACCATGAGTGGCCATAAAATTGATCGCTTCAGCACTAATGTGCTCGGCTGCGATAATTAAATCGCCTTCATTTTCTCTGTCTTCATCATCCATTAAAATAACCATTTTACCGGCTTTAATGTCATCAATAATTTCTTGTGCGCTGTGTAAATTCATAATCTGCTCGTGTAAGTTGTGGAGTGCGTTTATTTAATAAAACCGGCTTGGGCGAGTAAACTCATCGAAATATCTGAACTAGCTGGCTGCTCTGCCCCTTTGATCAAACGCTCTAAATAACGCGCGATTTGATCTACTTCTAAGTTCACTTGCGTGCCTACTTTAAAATCAGCAATAGTTGTTTGCTCACTAGTGTGCGGCACAATTGTCAGTTTAAATTTATTATCTGCTACTGCATTTACTGTTAGGCTAATACCATCAATGCATACCGAGCCTTTATAAGGAATATATTTCATTAGTTCTACATCGGTGCTTAACCAGTACTCAACGGCACGCGCATTAGGCGTAATTGCGGTAATAGTCGCGATGCCATCAACATGCCCTGAAACTAAGTGACCACCTAAACGAGATACTGGCTGCATGGCTTTCTCAAGGTTTACAGTTTGCCCTTGTTTATAGTGAGCAAATCCCGTTAAACTGATCGTCTCATTTGATAAGTCAGCGCTAAATCCATCACTGTGCTTGGCCACAACCGTTAAGCAAACCCCATTAGTTGCAATGCTATCGCCTAAATTTACATCGGCCATATCAAGGTTATTACTTTTAATGCGGATAGCTAAATCGCCTTGCTTTTGTTGTAACTCGCTAATAGTGCCCGTCGCTTCGATGATCCCAGTAAACATAGTGGTTACTCTTTAGTTATTTGGTTTAGATGAGGCTTTGCGTGGTGTCGCCGTGATACGAATATCGTCACCGATACACACACTCTCATTAATTGATAAATTAACAACGTCCTGCATACTTGTCAGCTCTGTAAAGTTTAGTAAGCTTTTGCCGTCATTCCCTAACAACTTCGGCGCCAGATAAACAATATATTCATCAATTAAATTACATTCAGTCATTTGGCCCGCTAAGGTTGCCCCTGCCTCTAACCAAATATGATTAAACTGTTGCTGCGCTAGAAGTTTCATGGCAGCCACTAAATCAACTTTATTATTTTTTTCTGGTACTACAATATGGCTTACGTAATGAGGCCATTGCTGTGATTTATCAAGTTCAGTGGTAAGAATAATTACTTCACTGGCAATGCTAAATAATGCTAGCTCAGGTGTTAAACGATTTTGTGAATCAATAATAATACGTACAGGTTGGCGTACAGGTAATTGCGTTGGTAACGGCTCTGGCAGCTCTTCAACACGAACATTGAGTTTTGCATTATCAACTAATACTGTGTCCGCACCGGTTAAAATAGCGCAGCTTTGTGCGCGCTGTAGTTGCACATCTTGGCGAGCCTTAGGGCCCGTTATCCATTTACTTTGACCGTTTTTAAGTGCCGTTTTACCATCAAGGCTTGCGGCCATTTTGCAGGTAATAAATGGCATACCTTGCTCCATGCGCTTTAAAAAGCCACGGTTTAACAGCCTTGCTTGTTGTTCTAACAAACCTGACGCAACCTCAATGCCCGCGTCCGCTAAAATAGCTAAACCTTTACCGGCTACCTGCGGGTTTGGATCAACCATAGCAGCAATTACTTTTACCACGCCAGCAGCTTTTAAACCTTCGGCACACGGCGGTGTGCGACCAAAATGGCTACAAGGTTCAAGCGTGACATAAGCAGTTGCGCCAAAGGCTTGGCTACCCGCCATTGCTAATGCATTCACTTCAGCATGGCCTTGGCCGGCAACTTGATGAAAACCTTCACCAACAATAACGTCATTTTTTACTAATACACAGCCAACATTTGGGTTTGGGGTGGTAGTAAAGCGTCCTTGTTTGGCAAGCTCAATCGCTCGGGTCATATAAAAGAAATCTTGTTCGCTAAACTGATATTGGTTCATATCACTCTCCCAAACGGGCAATTTCTTCACCAAATTCACGAATATCTTCGAATGAACGGTATACCGATGCAAATCTGACGTAAGCGACTTTATCAAGTTTTTTCAACGCTTCCATAATGCATTCGCCAATCAGGTGACTGGAAATCTCACGCTCGCCGGTGGCACGTAATTGCGATTTAATAATATTGACCACTTCATCAACTTGCTCGGTACTGACGGGGCGTTTTTCTAATGCACGATGTAGACCATTAAGGAGTTTATCTTCATTGAAAGGTTCACGGCTACCGTCTTGTTTGATCACCCGAGGCATTACAAGCTCTGCACCTTCAAAGGTAGTAAAGCGTTCATGACATTCATTGCATTCACGGCGTCGCCTTACTTGGTGGCCACCTCCCACTAAACGCGAGTCAATCACTTTGGTATCTTTTGCGGTGCAAAATGGACAATGCATAGGTATCAGCTTCCGTTAAAAACAAAAAAGGCCGCTTTTAGGCGGCCTTTATAATAGCAAAAAACTAGGCTATTGTGATCTAAATTACTGTTTGTAACTCAATTAAGCGTAAACAGGTAATTTTTTACAGATTGCTTTAACTTTCTCTTTTACTTGTGCTTGTACTGACTCATCGTTGATGTTGTCTAGTACGTCACAGATCCAGCCAGCAAGCTCTTTAGACTCAGCTTCTTTAAAACCACGGCGTGTGATTGCCGGTGAACCAATACGTAAACCAGACGTTACAAACGGTGAACGTGGGTCATTTGGTACTGAGTTTTTATTTACGGTGATATTAGCATTACCTAAAGCCGCATCTGCGTCTTTACCAGTGATGTCTTTATCAATTAGATCAAGTAAGAACAAGTGGTTTTCTGTTTTATCAGATACGATCTTATAACCGCGCTCTTGCATTACTGCAACCATAGCTTTAGCATTTTTCACAACTTGAGTTTGGTATACTTTAAACTCTGGTTGTAGTGCTTCTTTAAATGCCACTGCTTTGGCAGCGATAATGTGACATAAAGGACCACCTTGGCCACCAGGGAATACTGCACTGTTAAGCTTTTTATAAATAGCTTCGTCGCCACAAGCAGAAATAATCAAACCACCACGTGGGCCGGCTAATGTCTTATGCGTAGTTGTAGTAACAACATGTGCATGTGGTACTGGGCTTGGGTAAACACCAGCAGCAATAAGGCCTGCAACGTGAGCCATATCAACAAACAAGTAAGCGCCTACTTTGTCAGCGATTTCACGGAATTTAGCCCAATCAACAATACCTGAGTATGCTGAGAAACCACCGATGATCATTTTTGGTTTGTGCTCAAGTGCAAGTGCTTCAACTTGTGCGTAATCAATCTCGCCAGTCGCTTCGTCAAGTCCGTATTGGATTGCGTTATAAAGCTTACCAGAGAAGCTTACATGTGAACCATGCGTTAAGTGACCACCATGAGCTAAGCTCATACCTAACACTGTATCGCCAGCATCTAATAAAGCTAAGAACACAGCAGCATTTGCTTGTGAACCTGCGTGAGGCTGAACGTTAGCATAATCTGAGCCAAACAATTCGTTTGCACGGTCAATCGCTAGTTGTTCAACCACGTCAACATGCTCACAACCACCGTAGTAACGCTTGCCCGGATAACCTTCAGCATATTTGTTTGTTAGCTGTGAACCCTGCGCTTCTAGTACGCGTGGGCTACAGTAGTTCTCAGATGCGATAAGCTCGATGTGTTCTTCTTGGCGAGCAGTCTCTTTAGTGATTGCTTCAAATAACTCTGGATCGAAATCCGAAATATTCATGCTACGTTCTAACATGGGGGCTCCTAGGGCAACGTGTATGGTATTTTGAAGGCTGAATTATACGCTGAAAACGTCAATTTGCCTATGGTGTAAAGATGAACATATTTAAACAGGGATTGAATTTAATTCACAGTGTTTTTGTAATGATATTTTTTTATTAAAGCATCAGAAATTTTAATGAATAAAAGCAAATAACATTTACATTATTTATACCTTAATCTGTTGCATTCGCGATTGTTTACACTATTATGATACCAATGTAATCATGGATGATGAACTAATTTACTATGCTAGCTAAACCTATCTACGAATCAATTCCTTATTGTTATGTCATTGTTGGCGGACTTTGCATTTTACTTTTCAGCACTGTTTTACCAACAGCCATTGGTATTTTTTTATTCTTCAATGGTGCCAACATTTGGCGATTACGCTCAAATTCACGGCGTAAAGATCATAAAGTAAATCGCATTAAAGTTAACAAACACTTTTATTATTATGAATTTAAACCATTTATTTTATTTATGTGCGGATTACTCCTAATCCATTGGGTAGCGAATGAATTAGTTATACTTGCAGGGATTATGATCTGCCTTATAGCCATTTTAATTTTTTGTTTACGAGTTCTAAACCGCCGTTCACGTTCAATAGTTTAATTTTCCATTACTGCTATTAAGTACAATTTAAAGCAATAAAAAACGACATTGCTTTCACATATGCCGTTTATTTTTAGTTTTACTGAGCGGGTAAAAACTAACCTAGTTTAGCTAATAATATTTCACGCAGGATATCGTAATCATCTGCGATATCTTCGGCTAAGCATGGTTTAGCTAATGCATCAGCTAGTGGTTTTGGCATTTCAAGTTCAATATTTAAAATCTCTTCAACACTTTCTTTAAACTTAGCCGGATGCGCTGTTGCCAGAAAAATACCAGCAGAATCAGTTGCTAAGTTAGCTTTTAGGCCCTGATAAGCAATCGCTGTATGTGGTTCAGCAACATAGCCTGTTTGATGAATTTTTTTCATCACTGCTTGGGTATCATTTTCATCAACACTAGTTGAATAAAAATCATCATAACTAAACCATTTGTTATCAAGCATGGTTTGTACACGTGGCCAATTATTAGGTTTACTCACATCCATGGCATTAGACAATGACTCGATTGTGGCATTAGGCGCCCAGTTTTTATCAAGGATAAAGCGCGGTACAGTGTCATTTTGATTGGTTGTAGCGCTAAGTTTAGCGACCGGTAAACCAATCACCGCACCGATCATCGCCGCACATACATTACCAAAGTTACCACTAGGTATTGAGATATGTGCTTTGGCGCGCTGCTCTTTTGGTAATTGCGCTATTGCTTCAAAGTAATAACATACTTGTGCAACAAGGCGACTTATATTGATAGAATTAGCTGAATTTAAACCTAAGCGAGATTTAACTTCATCATCTAAAAAGGCATTTTTAACCATCGCTTGGCAATCATCAAAGCTACCATCTACAGCGTAGCAATGGATATTATTACCCAAAGTAGTAAACAATTTTTGCTGTGCTAATGAGATTTTACCTTTTGGATACAGGATAACCACATCAATATTTGGCTTGTTATAGAACGCATGCGCAACAGCTGCCCCAGTGTCCCCTGAGGTTGCTGTGAGTATTGTGGTTTTTTCACCTTGGCTAAATTGTGCCAAGCACTCAGCCATAAAGCGACCGCCAAAGTCTTTGAATGCAAGCGTTGGCCCATGGAACAACTCTAAACAATAAATATTGTCTTCAACTTCAACTAATTTAACCGGAAAGTTAAAGGCATTTTGCACCATTTGTGCAACCGTATCAGCAGGTAATTCATCACCAATCAAATGCGATAAAATCTTACTGCTACGAGTAACAAAGTCCATATCGAGTAAACTATCAACATCAGCTAAAGGCGCGAGCGATTCAGGGAAAAATACTCCTTGATTACGTCCTAAACCTGTTTTAACCGCTTCAACAAACGACACTTTTTGAGAATCATCTTTTAAATTATGTAATTGCATTATTAGTTCCTTAAATTCTTATAGCTGACGCGTGCCGGCGTTATCGAGTTTACAAATGTGGCAGAAGCCTTGCTCATTAATATAGTTTTGTTCAAGCCACTGTGCGCATTGCTGTGCAGCTTCAAGCGTTTTGCACACGGTAAATAATGTAGGACCAGCACCTGAGATACTGACAATCTCAGCACCAAACTCTGGCAGCGCCGCTTTAGCTTCACTAAAACCATTGATCAGTGGCGCACGATGCGGCTCCGCTATTTCATCACTCATGATAGAGAGTGCTTCATCAAATCGGCTAGTTAACAATAAAGTACTAAACGCTGATAAGCGCTGCGCAAATTCAACGCTCGCATGCATACTTAGCTGTTTTGGTAACACTGAACGCGCTTTGGCGGTATTAAGTGAAAAACCAGGAAAAGCCGCTACGTAATACCAACGCTCATCAACCGGTAAAGCAATTGATTTATTTGGAATTAAATCACCAGTAAGCTGCAAACCACCCAAGTAACACGGAGTGATATTGTCGTAATGACGACCGCCACTGACAATCGCTTCAAAATCAGCCATTAATTCAATTAACTGCACTTGGCTCAGTGCAGTACCTGCAAACTGATCCAGCGCCGCAAATGTGGCTACTACAGAGCAAGCACTTGAACCAAGACCCGAGCCAATTGGTAAGTTCTTTTTTAATTCCAGTTTAACGCTTGGCATTGTTGGCGCTACATGTTCACGAAAATGCACTAAACACTGATACGCTAAATTTTCACTGGCATCGCTTGGTAGTTTATCTGCGTAATCGCCAGAGCATATAAATTCGTCAAGCTCGCTAGGACTTACCGCAACAACATCACCTAATAACGTGCCATCAATAGGAGCAAGCGCCGCACCTAAGGCATCAAAACCAACTGCAAAATTACCGATTGAGGCTGGAGCATATACTTCGATCATTATACTCTCCTAGCGCGATAACGTTTTTAAAATGTCAGCAAATACCCCGGCCGCAGTCACTGCTGAGCCGGCACCATAACCACGAATAACAAATGGACGTGGTTGATAGTATGCACTCAAAATTGCTAAGGCATTTTCGCCATCACGAATAACAGCCAGAGCATGCTTTTCATCTACCGCTTCAATACCTACTTTGCAGTGGCCTTGTTTGATAGTACCGACATAACGCAACACTTTGCCTTCACTTGCGGCACTTTGAATACGGTCATTAAACGCAGCATCTAAACTTGGCAATTTAGCCATAAATTCGTCAACGTTATCACCTTGGGCAAAACCCGGAGGAAGCACTGATTCAACTTCGATATCGCTCAACTCTAATTTCATACCTGCTTCGCGGGCAATAATTAATAACTTACGCGCGACATCAGTGCCCGATAAATCATCACGTGGATCTGGCTCAGTAAAACCACTTTCTTTGGCTTTAATGGTTGCCTCAGACAGTGATAAACCATCTTGCAATGCGCCAAACATATATGACAATGAACCGGATAAAATTCCGCTAAATTCAAGTAACTCATCGCCAGCACCAAACAGTGACTGTAAGTTATCGATTACAGGAAGACCTGCACCGACATTTGTTTCGTATAAAAACTTACGATTATTTTTTTGCGTTGCTGTAATTAAATCTTGGTAATAAGCATATGAACTTGTATTGGCTTTTTTATTTGCAGCCACAACGTGGAAACCGGCATTCAAAAAGTCTACATACTGAGCCGCTAAAACATCTGAAGACGTACAATCAACTAGTACTGGATTGATTAAATGATTTTGCCTAACAAATTGTTCAACCAGTTTGAGGTCAAACGGTTGTTCTGATGCTGCCAACTTTTGCTGCCAATCGTCAAAAGCAATTCCTTCGCTATCAAGATGTAATTGACGTGAATTAGCAACACCATATAAGTTTAGTTTGATATTACGTTTTTCAAGCCATGCTTGCTGACGCTCTAACTGCTTAATAAGTTCTTGGCCAACTAAACCACAGCCTAATAAAAATACATCAATTGATGGGATATGAGTGAAGAAATTTTCGTGACACACTTTTACAGCATCATTACACAGCTCGCCGTCAATCACTGCTGAAATTGCACTTTCAGTTGAATCCTGGGCAATAGCGACAATGTTAACTTGTGCTTGGGCGAGTGATGCGAAAAATTTAGCAGCTAAGCCTTTATGAGCGCGCATATTATCACCCACTAAAGTAACGATTGCTAAATTACGCTGCACTTGTACAGGTTCAATTAGTCCCGCCTGTGATTCAAGCTCAAACGCAGTTTGCAATGCCTCAAGAGCCAATGGCAAATCTGATTCATGGACACAGAAGCTGATACTAAATTCACATGACGATTGAGTGATCAGTACAATCGAAACATTATCGTGAGCAAGGGCATTAAAAACTTTTGATGCCATGCCTACTTTACCTTTCATGCCGGGGCCTGAAACCGTTAGCATCGCAAGATTTTGTAAACTAGATAACGCTTTTACCGGCTCCGATGACACATTATCATTACTGATCAGTGATCCTTGTGCATCCGGATTATGGGTATTTTTAATTTCACACGGCACGCCAGCTTTAGCGCACGGTAGAATTGTTTTAGGATGGAGAACTTTGGCACCAAAGTAAGAAAGCTCCATCGCTTCTTTATATGATAAAAAATCAACTTTAGAGGCTTTTTTGATATAACGCGGATCAGCACTGTACACACCATCAACGTCAGTCCAAATTTGACATACTTGCGCTTCTAAACACGCTGCTGCAATTGCGGCTGAATAATCTGAGCCATTACGTCCCAGTGTAGTTAGCTGGCCTTGTTCGTTGCTAGCTGTAAAGCCAGGCATAATATAAATAGTCGCAGGATTAGCTTTTAAAGCCGTTTGAAAACGAATTTTACTCGCCACTAGATCAGCTTCCGCATCAATATGACCATTAGTTGATACAATGCAATCGGTTGCTTCGAGGTAGTGGGCGTTATGTGAGCTTAATAAACACTGCATCAGTGATACACTGATGCGCTCACCAAAACTAATAACATAAGCACGCACTTGATCTGGACAACATTGGATGAGTTTGACACCCGCTAGCTTATTTTGCAGTTCGTTTAAATCAGGCCAGTTTTGAACACTACCATATTCAGCTTCTACGGCTGCTTTTAAGCTTTGGCAACGCTCAATTAATGCGTGCCACTGTGTATCATAATCAAGTCCTTGTTCAGCAGCGCTTGCCAGTGCAACCAATGAATCGGTCATGCCACCTGGAGCGGATAGCACCAATAACATTTCGTCTTTTAATTGTGCTTTAACTAACTGTGCTACCTGTTGTAGGCAGGCAAAGTCAGCAAGTGACGACCCACCAAATTTTAATACTCGCATTTTTTATGTTTCCTCATCCCATAAAACGAAAAAAGGCCTGTGTTCGTTGTGAACACAGGCCTTTAAATTTGTTGCACCGACCTATGCCACTATCCAGTAAGAATGGTGGTTGTAATAATAATGGTCAATGCGTGATTATTTGTTTTCATAGCCCTTAGACTGCCTTAAACAGGCCTATTCTGTCAACCCCAAATAAAAAGATAAATTATGCTTTTTGATTATAAAGAAATCTAATGAATGCCGAATTTATGCAGTATTTCATTTAATCTTGTTTTATCTATCGGCTTATCAACGAAGGCTATAGCTCCCAACTTAGCGACACGTTGTTTCATTTCAAGTTGAATATCTGCCGAGATAACCAGCACAAAGCATTCAATCTTTTGTGCTTTAATACTCTCAAGAACTTGTACTCCATCGACTTCGGGCATAGTTAAGTCAAGACACAGTAAATCGAAGTTATGTATATGCATTAACTCCAACGCTTCACGGCCATTTTTTGCTTGCATAATATCTGCTGCGATACACTCATTTAAACAGCGTATAACTTGTTTGCGTGCTACTGTTGAATCATCACACACCAGTACGGAAAAATTCATAATATAGACAACTAAAATACGTATAATAGATTACTGAGTAGACAACAAATCACTCAGTAAATAATAATGTTATAATACTGTTGTGATTTTATAACACAAAAATTTAACAGCGATAAGCTTAAGTTTTTGCTGAAAAAAGAAAATTAACAATGTTTGTACTGTTAAATAAGATTATTTTATTTATTTTTAAACATTTATTAGCTAACTTTAGTACTGAGTGTACTCGTTGCTAGGGTATTAATTAAGCTTTGTGAAAAAAATAAAGGAGCTATAGGCCACCGATGCTACAAAAAAGCCTATCAAAAAAGCTACTTACCAGCGTGTTATCCGTCTACTTTTTATTAACTTTTGTAGTCACGTGCGGGCAAGTTATTGCAGAATATGTAAACACGAAAGATTATATACGTGACGAACTGACGACCTTACAAAAAACATTTAGTCGTAGTTTAACCCGTGCTATTTGGGAGCTAAACACTAAACAAACCATCACCACAGCAGAAGGCTTATTAGCAATTCCAATGATTGAAGGTATTATTGTGCGTGACGATAGCGGCGAAATAATCTCACAATTAGGTCGCTCACTCGATATTCGCGAGCTATACAGCCAACAATTAGTACAAGAAGAAGCCATTATCGAAGATACTCCATCTGGCTTATTCGGTTATACCTTTCCATTGATCTTTGAATTTTCTGGCCGCGCCACCCAAGTTGGTGATGTCACGCTATTTTCGAGCCGAGAAGTGGTATTTAGTCGCATTATGATCTCAATTTATTTTTTAATTGGCAATGCGATGATCAAAACTACATTTTTAATCATCTTATTCTTAATGGCATTTAGAAAACTACTCACAGAACCTCTAGCACAACTAACAGAGCAAATTGAAGATCTTCAATTAGATGACCTCGAAGGTCAACATATCGAAATTGAAACAACTGAGCACAACGAATTAAAAGTAATGGAGCAATCATTCAATAAGTTGATCGATAAAGTTGTGCAATACCGCAAAGAGCTTGAACAAACTCAAAAAGCATTAATAATAAGTAACGAAAAGCTCGATCAGCAAAATCTACAACTTGAACAAGAAGTGGCACGTAAAACATCAAATTTAAGTCAAGCTATGATGGATTTACAGCAACAAAAATACGAGTTGGAAAAACAAAAACTAACGCTCACCGAAGAAGTTGATTTGCGTCGCCATACTGAACAAGAGCTGCTCACCAAACAAACTGAAATGCAACGCTATGTTGATGAACTCAATATGGCGCAAGAGCGTTTAGTCAGCTCAGAAAAAATGGCTGCTTTAGGTGGTTTAGTCGCCGGTATTACCCACGATATAAATACCCCGGTCGGTATTGGAGTTACAGCCTCATCCTTTTTGCAAGAGCGCCTAATACAAATTGAAAATGCTTACAAAGATAAAACACTCTCGCCTAAAGCACTTGAAGAGTTTATCAATGATGCCAAACAAAGTACTAGCCTATTAACCACTAACCTAGACCGTGCTTCAGAGCTGGTTGCCAGCTTTAAGCAAATTGCGGTTGATCAAGCCAGTGAAGCCGTGCGCACAATCAACCTAAAAGAATACCTTGGTGAAATTATTCGTTCGTTACACCCTAAGATAAAAAATACCAGCCATCATATAAATTTAGATTGCCCGGTAGACTTAACCTTAAATCTACCTGCTGGTGCTATCAGTCAAATATTTACCAACTTGATTATGAATTCATTGATCCACGGCTTTGATGGTGTCAGCAATGGCATTATAGACATTGCTATTAAAGATGAAGATGACCAAGTAATTATCGACTTTAAAGATAATGGTAATGGCGTTACCGAACAGCAACTTGAAAAACTATTTGACCCATTTTTTACGACTAAACGCGATCAAGGCGGCAGTGGTCTGGGCACACACATTACTTTCAATTTGGTTAAGCAAACCTTGAGCGGCGAAATCGATGCGACAAGCTCACCGGGGAACGGCTTGCATTATCATATTAGTTTCCCTAAAGACATGCCAAAACCTTTGTCTATATTTAATAACTAAATGCGCCGAGACTGTTTGCCTAACACTTTGCTTAATTGCTAAACGTTTGGCCAATCAGTCATTTGCGCATCAGCTTTTTATTGTTATGATTGGGCAAATTTACCGAATGGATCAATCTCCCTATGTGGTTTAGTAACCTTATTTGTTACCGCTTTAAGCAAGACGTGTCGTACACCCAAGAAGACTTTGAGAAAGCCTTAGAGCAAGATTTATTTCGCCCTTGCGGTAGTCAAGATTTAAGTACATTTGGCTGGACCAAAGCCTTTGGTAAACATGGTGATACCCTTTCTCATTTCTCACAAAAGAGTATTTTGGTTTGTGCTAAACGTGAAGAAAAAGTACTTCCTGCATCCGTTATCAACGACATGGTTGCTGAAAAAATAGAACTTATCGAAGCCGAAGAAAATCGCCCTGTTAAGAAAAAAGAAAAAGACGAGCTCAAAGAAAATATCCTCCATAGCTTATTACCGCAAGCCTTTAAAAAGTCGAGTTTACAGTTTGCCTTTATTGACCAAGAAAATGGCTGGGTAGTCGTTAACAGTGGTAGTTTTAATAAAGCAGAAGAGTTACTGGCACTACTGCGCAAATCATTGGGTACATTGCCGGTAGTTCCTGCATTTGCAAACTATGATTTAGATGTGTTTTTAACGGACTGGTTAACTAACTTCAGTACACCTGAAGGCTTTGCTATAGGCTCTGACGCAGAGCTTGAAGAAGCAGACGATAGCGGTGCTCAAGTTAAGCTTAAAGGCCATGATTTAGCTTGTGATGAAGTTAAATCGCACCTTGAAAGCGGTAAACGCGTAACTAAACTTGCACTAGATTGGCAAGAGCGCCTGAAGTTCATGCTGCAAAATGATGGCTCTATTAAGCGCTTAAGCTACTCTGAAACATTAAAAGAAGAAAACGCCGACATCCCTAAAGAAGATATGTTAGTCAAACTTGATGCTGACTTTATTCTCGCTTCTGAAGAAATTAAGCTAATGCTAGAAGAACTTACGGCTGGTTTAGGTGACGTTGAAGATTTAGCCTAAATTTTGACTAAGTTTTAAATACTAAAAAAGCGCCCTATTGGCGCTTTTTTTAACTGACGACTTAGCTTAATTAAATACTGATTTCACATCATCAAGCATATCGTTGTATTCATCACTTGAGAAAATATCCAGTGATGGGATCACACCTTTATCAATGTAAGTTTGTAATGCCGCTGACTTATCTGAAACTTGTAAAATACCTTCCATAATCGCACCGATACGAATGAAATCAACATAGCTAATATGTTCTGGACGATAGTTAGGATTGGCCCAGCTTTCTGCTACTTCAACAAATTCATCAGTAAACTCCCAAGCGCGCATGATGGCTCCCCCTACTTTACCGCTAAGCTTTTGAATCGCATGCGCTAAAAAGCTTGGATTGGCAAATACTTCTGGGTGACGTTCCGCTTCCGTCAAAATAGGCAATACACCAATGTTATAAACCAATGATGCGAGTGTAATGGTGTCACGATTCAATGAGGTCTGCTTGTTTTTCTTAAGGAAAAACTCCATCACAGTAATTGAGTGACATGCTACTTTTAAAGTTTTCTGCCACGCCTTATCCATATAACCTTTGATCAGCTCATTATTTGAAACAAATAGTTGCTCCATCGCCATTGCTGTTGCGATATTTTTGATCTGACGCAGACCAATTCTCGTTACCGCTTGATTTATATTAGAAACTTTAACTGTGCGCCCCATAAAAGCACTATTTGCGACTTTTATCATCCGTGCTGCTAATGCCGGATCATGAGAGATCACATCAGCCATTTGCGCTAAATTTACATCTGGATTATCGGCAGCTTGACGTACACGAACCGCAACCTCAGGCAAGGTTGGTAAAACTAACGTGTCATTATTAATACGATCAACCAAAATGGTCAGTAGTGCGTTTTCTGTTGACATAAATGTGCCATCCTTTTGTATTGATTTTTTAATACATCCAAACCATGGAATGTTTATTTCTTATAGATACAGTATTGTCTAAGTTACCGCTAAAGTTAAGGAAATTATAGAAATTATGTTAGTTTATTTTTCTACTACAGTTTATATCCCTTCGCTTAGACCATCACAACACAGGAAACTTGCTATTTGCGCATAAGATTTGCTTTAATGCTGGCATAACAAGGAAGCGAAATACCCTCTCAAGGGTATCTATAATTAAACTTACTTTTTAACAGGCAATATAATGACTCTCAATAAAATTAGCCAAGCACTTATTCTTACCGGTGCCGTTTTTCTTAGTGCATGTTCAGATCAAGCCAGCGCACCTAAAGCGTCAAATGCTGCTGCAGCCCCTACAAAGCAAGTACAAGATAGCGGCCCACAACTTATTAACGCTGACACTAGTCGCCTTGATATCTATACCGATTTTAGTTTAACCACTGATTTATCACATTTAAGCGACAACCAAAAAGCGTTAATAGCAAAACTTATTGATGCGTCTAAAATTATGGATGATCTATTCTGGCGCCAAGCATTTGGTGAAGATAAAGCGGCATTTTTAGCCAAAATCAATGATCCTAAAGTACAAAAATTTGCCGATATTAACTATGGACCATGGGATAGATTAAATGGCGATCAAGTCTTTTTGTCAGGCTATGAAGATAAAACAGCCGGAGCTCAATTTTATCCAGCCGATATCTCTAAAGAAGAGCTAAACAAGGCTGACGTAGCAGATAAAAATGGTCTGTATTCAGTCATTAAGCGAGATGAACAAGGCAAGCTGTATAGCGTTGCCTATTCGGTTGAATATGCTAAAGCGCTTGAAAAAGCAGCTAACTTATTACGTGAGGCGAGCAAGCTTGCCGATGATAAAGAGTTTGCTAGTTACCTGAACTTACGTGCAGATGCACTACAAAACGATGATTATCAAGCATCAGACTTTGCTTGGATGGACATGAAGAACAACCCGATCGATATCGTTATTGGTCCAATCGAAACCTATGAAGATCAATTGTTCGGCTCTCGCGCAGCCTTCGAATCGTATGTCTTAGTGAAAGATTTAGCATGGTCAGAGCGTCTTGCAAAATTTGCAGCATTTTTACCAGAGCTACAAAAAGGCCTCCCTGTTGATGCCAAATACAAACAAGAAGTGCCTGGCTCTGATGCGGACTTAAATGCATATGATGTTGTTTACTACGCAGGTCATTCTAATGCTGGCAGTAAAACCATTGCCATTAACTTACCAAATGACGAACAAGTACAACTTGAAAAAGGCACTCGCCGTTTACAACTGAAAAATGCTATGCGCGCTAAGTTTGATAAAATATTGGTGCCAATCGCTGAGCAGTTAATTGTTCCTGAGCAACGTAAACACATTACTTTCGATGCATTTTTTGCCAATACCATGTTCCACGAAGTCGCTCATGGTTTAGGGATCAAAAATACTATCACAGGTAAAGGCACTGTTCGTCAGTCTTTACAAGAACATGCCAGTGCTTTAGAAGAAGGCAAAGCCGATATCTTAGGCTTGTACATGGTTGAGCAGTTACTCAAAAAAGGTGAGATCACTGAGGGAACACTTGAAGATTATTACATCACTTTTATGGCCGGTATTTTCCGCTCAGTGCGTTTTGGCGCATCAAGTGCCCATGGTAAAGCAAATATGATCCGCTTTAACTTTTTCGCAGAAGAAGGTGCATTCTCTAAAAATGAGCAAGGCCTTTACAGCGTAAATATGGAAAAAATGGGCCAAGCAATGGCCAAGCTATCTGGTTTGATCTTAACCTTACAAGGTGATGGTGATTATGAGAAAGTCGATCAACTGATTGCGACACATGGTGATATCAAAGTGGAACTTGCTAAAGATTTAGAAAAACTAAGCCAAGCAAATATTCCTGTAGATGTCACCTTTAAACAAGGTAAGAAAGAGTTAGGTTTAAAATAATATAATTAATACTAAAAAGGCGTTTTAGGGGCTCACCTATAACGCCTTTTTTAATTCAATATTGCTATTACGGGAATGCTAAACCATATTTTTCACTCATTTTTTTTACTTCACCATTAGCAATCATATTATTTAATTCTTTATCGAATGAGATAATAAACTCATTTAAATTACGTTTTTTTGAAAAACCAAAATAGCCTTTATTAACAATTAATGGTGGCTGTAACTGTTTCACTTGATTGGCTAAACTTAACTGCTTAATAACGGGCTGTGCGGCTCTTGGATGAGTCACTATAATATCGACACGGTCATGAATTAATTGCAAAAAACTGGCTTCAACAGTACCCACTTCAGAAATTTCTAACTGACTTTTATATCGCTCAAAATCGTCACCATAGTTCCAACCTCGGGTTAACCCTATCGATAACTCTTTTAATGTCTCTAAATTATTATGCCACTGAAATTCATTACTATTTTTGACATAAAAAACCAGCGGGTCTTGATAGAAAGCAGCCTCACTATAAACCATATACTGCTCTCTAATAGCCGACTTATAAGGACCTATGAATGCATCAGCCTTACCAAGCTCAACCATTTTTAGCGCCCGTTTAAATGGCAAAATATCAATTTTAATTTGGCAACCTAAACGCAGGCAAATTTCACCTGCGATGTCGGCGCCTAAGCTTTCTATTTGACCTTGTTCATTTTTTCAAGTACCGACGGAAAGGTGGTACCAACAAAGTAAAATGTATTTGCAGCACTGTGATGCGAAAATACACTTAGCAAGGTAAACAATACAAAAGCTTTCATCAGTTAGTTTGCAATCCCTATATACTGAGTGTAATAAACAGCCACGATTTAGTGACCCTAAGCATAGTCTATTTTTACCCAACGAAAAATCATAATACTGTGATCAAACTCTATTATGTAAACACTCAACCACGATTAAAAATGTGTTTTTAAACGTGCCAATTGCTCTTCACTATAAGGCACTGCGGGATATTTACCCCATACTGGCGCAGGCCATGCGACATCGGTTTTATAGCGAGCAATATGATGAATATGTAACTGTGGAACCATGTTACCAAGCGCTGCGACATTAAGTTTATCTGGGTTAAGTACCTCTTTGAGTAGCCGACTTAACTTCGCTGACTCTTGCATTAGCAATACCTGTTCAGACTCGCTTAGATCAATGCTCTCTTTTAAATTAGCTTTACGAGGCACTAAAATAAACCACGGGTATTGACTATCATTCATAAGTAACACTTTGCATAATGGCCAATCGGCCAGTTCAATACAATCACGTACAAGTTCTGGAGCTAAAGAGAATTCAACGGTCATTTTTATTCCTTACAAATTAAGTGCATTACATTTTCGCTACTTTATAGCATTTAGTTGCAGTTGCCCACGCTTGGCTTTACCATCGTTGCAGTTTTTATTCGAGCGAAGGTAAACACGTGTTAAAAAAAATTAAACACCTCTCATACTTGCTACCTTTGGTGGCAACAGCCATCACAGTGCAAGCGAAGCCTCTTACTTTAGAACGTATTTTTGATGATCCAAGTTTAGCGGGTAAAGCACCTGTACAGCTTAAGTTTTCACCAGACGGTAGCCGAGTTACCTACCTGCAAGGTAAAAGCGACGATTACAACCGTTATGATTTGTGGGAATATAATTTAAAAGATAACAAAAATCGTATTTTAGTCGACTCTGCCAAACTTTTTTCAGGCCCTGAAAACCTCTCTGACGAAGAAAAAGCACGCCGTGAGCGCCAACGTATTTTTGGTAAAGGTATTTTAGAATACAAATGGTCTAAAGACGGTAAAGCCTTGTTATTTCCACTTAATGGTGACCTCTATTATTACGAGCTAGGAGCAGGAAAAAGCCGTAAACTGACCGATACTGAGGCATTTGAAACCGACGCACGCTTTTCACCAAAAGGAAACTTTGTCTCGTTTGTCCGTGAACAAAATCTTTATGCGCTAAATCTTAAATCAGGTAAAGAAATTCAGCTGAGTAAAGATGGCGGCGGTGTGATCAAAAACGCCATGGCGGAGTTTGTCGCGCAAGAAGAAATGGGCCGAATGACAGGTTATTGGTGGTCTGGTGATGAATCAAAAATAGCCTTCACTCGCATTGACGAAAGCCCAGTTAAAGAAGCTATCCGCAATGAAATTTACGCTGATGAAGTGAAACTGTTTAACCAACGCTACCCATTTACCGGCACTAATAATGTAAAAATTCAACTTGGTGTGGTTAAGCTTGATAATCAAAAAACTGATTGGGTTGATTTAGGTAAAGATGAAGACATTTACATTGCCCGTGCAAAATGGTTAGAAGATGATAAAACGCTATCGTATCAGTGGCAAAACCGCTCACAGCACAACTTAGAATTGCGCTTTTATAACAGCGAAACTACAGAGCAAAAAGTAGCCTTAACAGAAACTAGTGATAGCTGGATCAACTTACATTTTGATCTACAGTTTTTGAAAGATAAAAAACATTTTGTTTGGGCCTCTGAGCGCAATGGCTTTAAGCATTTATATCTATATCGTACCAATGGTAAGTTAGTGCGTCAGATCACCGATGGTGACTGGGTGGTTGATAGCTTAAAAGGTATTGATGAGAAAAAAGGCATTGTCTACTTTGCCGGACGCAAAGACACGCCTTTGGAAAGCCAGCTATACAGTGTTCCACTGTTTAAAAAGGGCGATATTAAACGTATCACGGAGCAAGGTGCTTATCACAATGTGGTAATGGCAAAAGACAGTAAAACTTTTATTGATAACAGTTCATCGGTTAACAAACCAAACTCAGCGGCACTGCGTAAAGTAAACGGTGAATTTGTTACTTGGTTAGAGCAAAATAAACTTGATGAAAACCATCCACTGACCCCTTATCTTGCTGATCTAGCTGAGCCTGAATATGGCACTTTGACTGCTGATGATGGTCAAGTGATGCACTATCGTTTATTTAAACCTGCAACGGTAAATGATGGTAAAAAGCACCCTGTTCTTGTCAATGTCTATGGCGGCCCACATGCACAACGCGTAACCAATAGTTGGCGCAGCAAAAACTTATATTTCCAATATATGGCACAGCAAGGTTATGTGGTATTCCAATTAGATAATCGTGGTTCGTATAATCGTGGTAAAAAGTTTGAAGATGCCATTTACAAACATTTAGGTGTGGTTGAAGTGGCTGATCAAATAAAAGGCGTCGAATTTTTACGTACGCTTGATTATGTTGACCCACAACGCATTGGTATTTATGGTCACAGTTACGGTGGCTATATGGCATTAATGACCATGTTTAAAGCTGGTGATTATTTTCAAGCAGGCGTATCTGGAGCGCCAGTGACTGATTGGGCACTGTATGATACTCACTATACCGAGCGTTATTTAGGACATCCTGATACAAATGCCAAAGGCTATGCAGACAGTGCGGTATTTCCATATGCAGATGGCTTGAAAGGGCCATTAATGATCTACCATGGTATGGCCGACGATAACGTATTGTTTACCCATGCCACTAAGTTATTCAAACAATTGCAAGATAACGAAAAGCAATTTGAAATGATGACTTACCCAGGTTCCAAGCACAGCTTACGGGGTAAACAAGTGCAAACTCACTTGCATCAAACAATCACTAACTTCTTTAATCGTCATTTTGATGTAGAGTAAGTCAGTATTGACTCCCCAAGTTAGACTAAAGGCTGATTGAAAAATCGGCCTTTTTTTTGACTTAATGATAATCCTATTTATTTAAAATAATTTAGACCAAAACAAGGGACAGTTAACTAGATTTTAAAGTAATATTTACTACGCTTAATATATGCGCGCCTACTGCGAGCACTTCTAAAGGATTTTTTATGTCGTACCTACGCCGTTTTACTATTTTTCAGCGCTTAGCTATCTTGGTAAGTTTGGTCGTTGTTGGTTTACTTTTTTTAAGTATTACCAGTTTAACTCAGCAATATAGTTCACTCAAAGCAGGCCAATATACGAAAACAAAAAATCTGGTTGAAGCTGCTTATAGTGTTATTACCCATTATCATTCATTACAACAAAGCGGCGAACTCACCGAGCAACAAGCCCAACAAGGTGCACTAACTACGATAGCTAGTATTCGCTATGACAATGACAATTACTTCTGGATCAATGATTTTCAGCCAGCCATGGTTATGCACCCTTTTAAACCAGAGTTAAACGGTAAATCACTCAGCAACAGTAAAGACCCCGATGGCGTACCGTTATTTGTTGAAATGGTTAAAATAGTTAAGCAAAGTGGTGAAGGTTTTATCCCTTACAAATGGCCTAAACCAGGCAAAGATCAGCCAGTTGATAAAATAGCCTATGTGAAAGGTTTTACCCCATGGCAATGGATAGTCGGTTCAGGTGTCTATATTGATACTATTGATGAGGCTTTTGCCAGCTTACGGAATTTAGTTATTCTCAATGCCGCAGTGATTATTTTGCTATTAATTAGTTTAAGTTACTTAATCGCCAGAAGTATTTTATTACCAACTCGGCTTGCTGCAAATATGATGAAAAGTATCTCTCAAGGTGAAGGGGATTTAACCCAAACCTTAGATGAAAATGGTAATGATGAGGTATCACGGTTATCTCGCCACTTTAATTTATTTACTACCAAAATGCGTGAGTCACTTAAACAAGTGGCAAATAATGCCAATGATGTTAACCAGCATGCCCAAACAGTGGATGATGCGAGTAAAACCAATCATTCTTTTATTGAACTGCAAAACGATAGCTCAACGCAAGTCGCTGCAGCAATGGAGCAAATGACCCACCAAATTCATGATGTAAGTCGCAATGCCGAAGCGGCTGAACAAGCCGCTAACCAAGCCGCGGTGAATGCATCTGAAGGTAAAGAAGTCGTTGCTAAAACAATCCAAGCCATAGAAACACTGTCCAAAAATATTGAGATTGTGAGTCAAGTTACCGCTGATTTAGCTCAAGAAAGTAATAATATAGGATCGGTACTAGACGTGATACGCGGTATTGCGGAGCAAACCAATTTACTGGCACTCAATGCTGCAATCGAAGCGGCACGTGCTGGCGAACAAGGCCGGGGGTTTGCCGTTGTAGCTGATGAAGTACGCACTCTTGCAAGTCGCACAGGCAAGAGTACAGACGAAATTCAGGCGATGATAGCCAAATTACAAAAAGGCGCAAAGGCGGCCGTAGAGGCGGTAACAGCTAGCCAACAATTATCCACCAGCACAGTACAACAAGCCGGATCTGCCAATACCTCATTAACTGAAATTGAACGTCTGGTGTCAGTGATCACCGATATGAATGGTCAAATAGCCCGTGCGACTGAGCAACAATCAAGTGCTGCGGATGAAGTCAATTTGCGAATTAATGAACTATCGCAATCAACCGAACAGTCTCTGGCCAATACATCACAACTTTCTGGTGCGAGCGATAATCTTAAACACAGTAGCCAACAGCTAACTGATGTGGTTAATCGCTTTAAATTAGATTAATTAACAAAAACAAATTACAAAAAAGCCCCGTCATTTTATATAACGGGGCTGTTGTATTTAATACTGCTTATTATAAGCAGTAACGAGCAAATAAACTGCTTAGGCCTGCTGCAGTTGGTTTACCGTGCTGCCAATCACCACCTTCAACACCACTACCGGCAATATCCATATGCACATAAGGTAAAGGCTGTGCTGACTCACAACCATGCTTATCAAGGCCACCAACAATAGCTAAAAATGCCATAGGGAACTGATGACCACGTGCGGTAACTGCTGATGCTGCATTGTTACTTGATAATACGTCATCAGCTAAAGTACGCGGTTTAATAAAATCATAGTCTTCGCGACGGCTGCGAGAAACTTCTGCACCATCAGCCCATAAGTCACCACTGTCAGCCAGCTTACGAGAAATATTAGCCGCACGTGCAGGGCCATTTTCAACGTATGCACTGTAAGGTCCCATTGCACGAGCTGCATGTCCGGTTAAGGTTGCGACCGTAAAGATTTCAGGATTAACTTCTCCTTTTGCTAAATCTTTCATCTCGCTGAGTAAATCCCCCATAGCTAAGCGCCCTTCTGCATCCGTATTACCGATGCGAACACGTACGCCCTCACGGCTAGTAATAATTTCATCTGGTACAAAACAATCAGAACCAATTGAGTTACGAACTACCGCTAAGTATGCAATAACTTTAACGCCTTGTGGTTGAAAGTCTGCCACTGATTTCATAAAACCAGCAACAGAGGCTGCGCCGCCTTTATCACGGCTCATACCGGCCATATGCCCGCCCACTTTCAAATCGGCACCACCGGTGTCATATACTAAGCCTTTACCGACAAACATTAAGGTACGTGTTACTTCGCCCTCTGGTACATATTCAAGTTTTACAACCCGAGGGTGATGACGCTCAACCGCATATGAAGCGCGAGCTACGGTACTCATCATCGGGTACTCTTTATCAATCGTGGCAATATCTGCAATCACTGCAACATTGACCTTGCTGCCTTTAAATAAATCCACACAGTAATCAGCAAAACGTGGTGGCGCCATACGCTCAGGCTCAGTGCCACATAAATCACGAGCAGCATACTGCCCTGCGGCAATGGCATTCACTGCTTTAATTGTTTGCTCATTAGCACCAAACAAGGCTATTTGAGTGATCGGTTCAATGCTTTCGCCATGAAACTCGCGCGCCTCAAGCGGCTGCCACAACGCTTGGCAAGCACCAAGATAAGCAACTTCTAAGGCATACTGATAACGGCTATCTTGGCTTGCTTGTGGTAAGTAAATAGCAGGTTTTGTACTGCCTGATGCTTTAGCTTCATTAATAGCCAATTTAGCTGCATCAAAATAACGACGTACATCGTCATAATCACGATTTAATGGACCTGTCGGCGCTAAAATCACCCGTTTAGAATCAACAACAAGCAGCGTGACTTGCTTACCAATACGTGCATCAACCGCCATTTGCGCTTTAATAGCTTGGCTTAGATTCGGATCGTCTAACTCAGAAAAATTATCGGCAATAATAATAAGCGCATCATGTTTTGCGTTATCTAATTGCGGGGCTGCAACTGCGTGAGGATATGCCATAAAAAAAGGTCCTGTTGTCAAAAAACGTAGGAGCTTATTATCATTGATTTAAATAGCTATTGCCAGCAATGTACGACGAGCTAACATAACGCTGGCAACTTGGAGTTACAGTGTAAAATAAAGCAGTTACTCACTGCCCACTTATCGTTGATTGAAGCAAATAGCGCGCAGTATCTTAGTCTAATATACTCAGCTGTACATGTTGCTGCGGTTCATTTTTAACACCGACCCCTACACCGAGTAACCGCACTGGCTGCTGCAAGCCACGTTGATATGCTTTGCTCAGCAGCTCAGCCAAGATAGTTTCATCAAGTCGGTGGCAAGTTTGATCGGCCGATGTAACCACAAAATTAGCAAACTTCACTTTGACACTGAGTTTATTTATACGTTGCTCTAATTGCTGCTTTGTTAATCGACGTTGAAGCTCAGCCAATAATATTGGCAATTGATCTAAACACGCTTGTAAGCTGGTTTTATTATATTCGTAGGTATGCTCAACACTGAGCGATTTACGGGTACGTTCTGTGGATACTTTACCAATATGTAAACCGGCACATTTTTGATACAGCGAGACCCCAAAGTTACCAACGTGTTGCTGCATCCAATTAACCCCTTTAGCGCGCACATCAGCACCGGTGTATAAGCCTTTTAAATTGAGTTTTTCAAGGGTAACCTTACCGACCCCGGGTATTTTACCCAAAGGTAATTGCGCTAAAAAGTCATCCACTTGCTCAGGCAATACTACAAATTGACCATTCGGTTTATTTTCATCACTGGCAATTTTGGCAATAAATTTTATCGGCGCAATTCCAGCCGAAGCAGTTAAACCGGTGGCTGCAAAAATATCGGCGCGGATCTGCTCTGCCATTAAGGTCGCACTACCATGGCATGCATTACTGTCAGTCACATCAAGGTAAGCTTCATCTAAAGAAAGAGGCTCTATAAGATCGGTATAGTGCTTAAATACAGCACGAATTTGCGAAGAGGCTTGTTTATAAACTTGCATACGCCCTGGTACAATCACTAAATCTGGGCATAATTGTTTAGCACGGTAGTTAGACATCGCAGATCGCACACCGTATTCGCGGGCGATGTAATTTGCTGTAGAGAGCACTCCACGGCGACTATTGCCACCAATTGCCAAAGGTACATTAGCAAGCGCGGGGTTATCGCGCATTTCGACCGCTGCGTAAAAGCAATCCATGTCAATATGAATAAACTTTTTCATTCCTCAAACCAAGCACTGTACAAATGAACAGTTATTATTCATTAAGTTTGATTTATTAGCAAGTCATCAGCTCGATGATTCTTGCTGTGAAGATTTTTTACGATTAAATAACCTCGCACCGAATAACCAAAAAGCACCTTCTAAAATAAAACCAACTACGATTAGTATCACCATCCCAGAAGCATTGCCCATCGCATAACAAACTAATGCCAAACAGATCACCACCAGTAGCGCTAAGCGTTTCATTATTTTTGCTGTCACTGTATTCATAATTAGCTCCTTTAAATCAGATTAAAGTATTCATTTACGTAACCGTGAACTACTAAAACTAGCACATTTTCACTGTTTTCCTAATTATCTTGAGCTAAACAGCACCAATTGCTAATCTACGTTTTTACTTTAAAGAGCTGTCGAATATGCAATCATTCATAGAACAACATCCTATCCATACAGCAATTAATGTTGCTTGGGGAGAAATGGATGCCTTACAACATGTCAATAATGTGGTGTATTTTCGTTATTTTGAAACTGCTCGAATTGATTTTTTTAATCAAATAAATTTACTCGAAGATTTACAAACAACAGGTATTGGTCCTGTGATCAGTGAAAATAACGCGCGTTATAAACGCCCTGTCACATTTCCTGATACAGTGTTGGTAGGCGTTACCATCAGTGATATTCAAAAAGACCGTTTTATGATGCACTACAGAGTATTTAGCCAAGCGCAAAATGCCTTGACTACATTAGGGTCATCGCAAGTGGTGATGTTTAATTTTAAAACGGGTAAGAAAGCACAATTAAGTGAGCCATTATTGGCTGCATTACATAAGTACAGCCGAGAATCATAAAAGTAAGGAATCATTATGCGTTACAACCCACTTGGTAGCAGTGGTCTCAATGTGTCTCGTGTATGCTTAGGCAGCATGACGTGGGGCGTACAAAATAATCAAGCAGATGCTGATGAGCAAATTGCTTATGCCTTAGAGCATGGCGTAAACTTCATTGATACTGCAGAAATGTATGCCATCCCTCCCACTCCAGATACGTACGGAAAAACAGAGCAAATTATCGGTAATTGGTTAGCGCGTAATCCAAGTAAGCGAGACGATATTGTGCTCGCCACTAAAATTGCTGGCAATGGCCTAGCTTGGATACGCGATGGCGGCGATATTACTCGTCAAGCAGTCGTTCATGCAGTTGACGAGTCATTAAAACGCCTACAAACCGATGTAATTGATTTATACCAACTACATTGGCCGAATCGTCAATCACCGCACTTTAGCAAACAATGGCCAGGTATGATCCGTTTTAGTGACGCCAATACAGAGCAACACACAGCGGGTATGCTCGATATTCTTGAAGGTTTAAACGACTGTGTTAAAGCTGGTAAAATTAAACATTGTGGTCTCTCTGACGACACGCCATGGGGTATTAGCCAATTTTTACGATTAAGTGAACAACACAATTTACCGCGCATGGTCTCTATTCAAAATGAATTTAGTTTATTACACGCTAAAGATTGGCCTTATCTAATAGAGCAATGTATTCACGAAGATATTGCTTATTTACCTTGGTCACCCTTAGCAGGCGGTATGTTAAGTGGAAAATATTTAAATGGCGCACGTCCCGATGGTAGCCGCTGGACACTGGTGCAGCGTAATGGTTTATTCCGTGACACAGCACAATCGCAACAAGCAATCAGCCACTATGTTGAAATTGCCCAGCAATACCAAATAACCCCAGCACAATTAGCGCTTGCATGGTGTGACCAAGTTGATGGTGTTACTTCTTCAATTATTGGTGCAACCAGCTTAGTACAACTAAAAGATGACATTGCCGCGTTCAACATCGAATTAAGCGAACAAGCTTTAACTGATATTGGTAATGTATTTAAGCAATACCCAATGCCATTTTAATCAATAAAGCCCAATCATTATCAATGCTTGGGCTTTCCACCAGATTAAAACACTTGAAAAACAACCTACTCACAAATAGTGAATCAAAAAAACACCACTACAGCATTAAAAAATTAACTTAATGCAATAATTTACCATCCTTTAGTAGCGCAAAATATTAGTTATTGTATACTCGATTTAAATTGTTAGCGGATAAAGTAAATATAGCTATGCGTATTGTCTATTACTTCGTTACATTATTCTCTTTTTTTTCAAGCACCTATGTACTTGCTAATAATACCGATGAAGTAACTCACATAACTTGGCTCCAAAGTGATGCGGCGCCTTTTCATCTGGCTAAAACAGCGCAAACTCCAGATGGAGGCTTATGTGATTACTTAGTCGAACAGCTCATCATTGAGTTACCCGATATAGAGCATACCCGCGAAATGTTGCCGCAAAAACGTATAGGCAAGTACCTCGATGAAGGTCAACAAGCATGTTACCCTTGTATGATCCACCGTAAAGTTAACACCCCGCGAGTGATCTATTCGGTGCCAACAACGGTGTACCCACCATTTGCTATCATTGCCTCAGCTAAAACAGCGAAAGTAATTAGCCAACAACACAGTTCACCGATAAATTTAGTTAAACTACTGACAGATAATAAATTTATTTTTGGTCAATCCGCTGCGCGTAAATTTACTCCAGAGTTAAATACCATCGCTCGAAATACTAAAAGCGACCAACATACATCATTAAGTTGGAACAGTGAAAACGAAAGCAGCTCGGTGATCAATCGGCTCAATCATGGGTATATTGATTACACTATCGACTATCCTTTTTTAGCCGATTACTACAACCGCTTCAGCGAATTTGATAATGTAGTAACCTTACCTATTGCCGATCACGCCGATAAGCTGGTTTTAGGTGCGATTGGCTGCTCAACCAATGCCCCTAATAATTTTGCTAATAATGCCTTAAAAAAAATAAATCGAGTGCTAACAAATAGCATACTGCCGTCTGCAAAGTACCAGCAAACACAGCGTGTATTGCTTGAAAATACCTTTGCGGATTTTGATCAACAATATCAACAACAGATATTAAAACTTACTCAGCCAACCACTCTTGCTGAATCAATAAGTCTGAGCCCAAGTGTAACTGAGCAATAAATGTACTTCCTGCGTTCACAGCTCCTACTCCTGCAGGTGTGCCAGTCATAATAATATCGCCATCAATTAAAGTCATAAACTCACTAACTTGGGCTGAAATAACCGCGGGTTTATAAAGCATTAACTCAACGCCGCCTTGTTGTCGCACCTTATTATCTATCAGTAAGGTTAAGCTTAAATGCTCAATAGCTTGTTCGTCTATTTGTACAAACTCACTAAACAATGCAGAGCCATCAAAGGCTTTCGCGCGTTCCCACGGTAAACCGCTGGCTTTTAATTTACTCTGTAAATCTCGCTTAGTTAAATCCAGTCCCACCGCCACAGCAGCTAAACAGCCATTGTTAACTTGAAAACAAATTTCAGTCTCAAAATGTAATTGCTCATCCTTATGAGTACACATTAAGGTATTTGTTATCGCGCTTGGCGGTTTTAAAAATACCACCATTTCGTCTGCCACTTGATTACCAAGCTCAGCAATATGCGCAGCATAATTACGACCAATACAAATGACTTTTGATGGATTCACTGGTTTCATTTCGATCTTTCCTATTCAATAAAAAGCAGCTTAGACTACTTTTTATGACGTTTATTGGCAATTAACTTCGTATTGCTATTTATCTAGATCGATGTCAGTGGTGTTAAGCCTAACAAAGGCGTTACTGGCATGAAATCCCCTCAGTAGATACATGCTCGCTGGTGATGTTGAGTTTCGCAATCGACACCTGCCATGGCGCAGCTGTACTTAACTGCCAAGGTGAGAATACTTGTCCTAAATTAACACCTTGCTGTGAAAAACACCGTAAATCAATGCTTAAAGTCTGCCATTCATTGGTTGCATTTAGCTGCTTAGCAATATCCAATTTACCTTGGCAATCATCACCACATTGCATACCAAGCCAAAGCGGGGCATCGGCACTTTGCTCAACCTTAATTTGCATTTGTAATTGCCCTGCTTTTTCAACAAACGAACGTAAATCAGATGGGAATGCCGCACTTAAACGCACTGCTGCTAGTTCATCGCCGCTGAAGGTAATTGCACGCGCATCTTCTTGAACGTCTTTATCAAAGGTTTTAACGCTAACAGCTCCGATTGATTCGCGACTACTTGCCATCACTTTTTGCTGCTCACCACTTTGTAAATGCAGACTCCATGGCGCTTTAACCGCGCGCTCAAACAAGACTAAATCATCAAGCTGTTGTGACGTTCCCATTTGTTCAACAAGATCATCTTGTAAGGTGTTTTTATCTGAATAAGTTAAGCCAAAACCATACGGTAATAATGGCGAATAATCTTTATCACCACGATTTTCGTTATCAACTGGGTTATTCGGCCAAGAAAACGACAGCTTGCCTTTAAAATCATGATTTACTGAGCCATCTACATTTGCAAATAACACATCGCTAATTGCATCCCCTTCGCTACCTGGCAACCACGTCGCAACAAACGCATCACTGGCATTAAGCTCTGCGTTTACCCACATTGGGCGGCCGCTAATAAATAACGATACAACGGGAATACCGGCTTGCTTGAATTTTCGCAGTAGCGCTAAATCCGTTTTATTACCCCGCTGATATTCAAGATTATCTAAATCCCCATTGCCTTCTGCATAAGGTTGCTCACCAAATACTACAATAGCGACATCTGGACGAGTATTGAACTCACCGTTTAAGTCATGCTGAACTTGCCCGCCCGCTTGCTTAACAGTGTGTTCAATACCATCCAAAATCGACGTGCCACCTGGGAAATCGCTATTTTGATTCCCCGTACCTTGCCAAGTAATACTCCAACCGCCAGATTGCATACCGATATTATCAGCACCTAGACCGGCTACTAACACATTTGCTTTTGGCGAAAGCGGCAGTAACTGTTGTTTATTTTTTAGGAGTACTAAAGATTCGCGAACTGCTTGTTTTGCGATTTTACGATGTTCAGCACTACCAATGACCTCTGTTTTTCCTGAAAGTGGACGATTTGCAGGACTTGCTTTATCAAATAAACCCGCACGCATTTTTACTCTCAGAATACGCGTTACCGCATCATCAATTCGTGATTGCGCAATTGTGCCATTGTTAACTTGTGCGATAAGGTTTTCATAAAGTGGCTTCCATGCATCAGTAGGCACCATGTATACATCAAGGCCGGCATTAGCGGCTTGTGCGCAGTTTCCATTGGTACAACCAGGAATTTGTCCATGACCATTCCAATCACCCACAACAAAGCCATCAAAACCCATTTTGCCTTTTAGCACATCAGTTAAGAGATATTTACTGCCATGGATTTTTTCGCCATGCCAGCTATTAAACGACGCCATAACTGTTTGTGCTCCAGCACCTAAGCCTCCCACATAACCTTGCGCATGAATGGTAAATAACTCTGCTTCGCTGGTAATATTATTACCTTGGTCATCACCGCCTTGTGTACCACCATCACCAATAAAATGCTTAACCGTACTGATCACCCGTTTATCTGATAAAAAGTCTTGATCAACTGCGCCTTGTAAGCCTTTTACTATTGCGGCTGAGTAATCTCTAACAATTTGTGGATCTTCTGAATACCCTTCATAAGTGCGGCCCCAGCGGTCATCTCGTACCACAGCAACGGTAGGTGCAAACACCCAATCAATACCGGTTACCATCACTTCTTGGGCGGTCGCTGCAGCAATTTTTTCAATCAACTGTGGATTGTTAGCCGCACCTAAACCGATATTGTGCGGAAATAACGTCGCACCAATAACATTATTATGACCATGAACTGCATCGGTTCCCCACATAGTTGGGATACGGCTACCATCAAGGGAATCATCTACTGATGCTTGGTACATTTTTTCGGCTAGTTCAATCCAATCAGCAGCCGTGGCATGTTTATTATTATTAGGAAAAGCCCCACCGCCATTAAGGTAAGAACCAAAACCATATTGACGCATATCTTCCACTGTAATATCGCGAATTTCAGGTTGGATCATCTGGGCTACTTTTTGCTCTAAGCTCATTGAGCCGAGCAAGTCAGCAATTTTTTGCTCCATATTGGCATCGTCTTTAACACCGCTTTTGATCATCGGCCAAATCTCATTGGTCGCTGCTGTTTGTTCTGATTGCGAACAGCCATTCATCGCCATTGCTGCAATCATCATTACCAAAAGAGTACGTGGTTTTGTTATTGTCATGTTGTCCACCTAGTTATCAATGACGAGTTGAAGTTGTTACTTTTGAGCCAAATAGCGCAAAGTAAGTAATATATAAATAGCAGCCGATCGGCAGTAATAGTGCTAATTGCACACCAAAATTGTCAGCTAGGACGCCTTGTAATAATGGAATAATTGCACCACCGACAATGGCTAAGCATAAAATACCTGAACCCTGAGAGGTATATTTGCCAAGGCCTTGTAGGGCTAAACTGAAGATGGTTGGGAACATAATTGAGTTACATAGTCCGACCAACAAAATAGCCCACATTGCTAATGCCCCTTGTCCTGTCATCGCCATTAACACCAGTACCACGGCAAGTAATGCATGACATGCCAATACCTTACCTGCATTGAGTTTTTGCATGATGGCAGCACCAATAAAGCGTCCTATCATGGCGCCCGCGAAGTAATAACTAATATAATGTGCTGCTTGCTGTTCAGTAAAACCCGCAATATGGTCTAAGGTTAAAAAGCCCACTAAAAAACTGCCGATTGCGACTTCAGCACCGACATAAACAAAAATGCCAATGGCTCCTAAAATTAAATGGCGATACTGCCAAACACTACCTAAATCAATAAAGTTCTCAACATATTGATTTTCACTCTCAGCATCTGCTGCTTTGCCAAGTTTAGGTAATTTTAAAAAAGCAAAAATCCCCGCAAGTACCAGTAAGCTTGCTGAAAGCATTAAATAAGGAAGTTTAACTTGCTCTGCGGTTGCTTGGCTGACTTCAGTTAGAATAAGCCAGCCACCAAAGATTGGCGCAACCGTAGTACCTAACGAATTAAATGCTTGGGTCATGGTTAAACGCGACGACGCTGTTTTTGCAGCGCCAAGTACGCTTACGTATGGATTGGCTGACACTTGTAAGATGGTAATCCCCGAAGCCAGTACAAATAGCGCCAATAAAAACAGCTCATAAACATGCGCTACGGCTGCGGGATAGAATAATGCACAACCAACCGCGGCCACCACTAAGCCCACCACAATACCAAATTGATAACCTATTTTACTCACCAACTTACCAGCAGGTATCGACATCACAAAATAAGCCCCAAAGAAACAAAATTGGATTAGCATCGCTTGGGTATAATTGAGTGAAAACATCCCTTTTAAATAGGGGATCAGAATATCGTTCAGACACGTAATAAACCCCCACATAAAAAATAAGGTGGTCAACGACGTTAAAGCAAACGTTTGTTTGCCCATTGGTTGTAGGCTATGTTCATTCGTTGCCAAATTGTGTGTGACGTTTGCCATATTAAACTCTCTAATTATTTTAATTATCAGTTAGTTACGCTTATTGAAGTACTTTTTCACTACTTAAAAAAGCAAATAATAGTTGCAACATAAAATGTAAGCGCTTACATTTATATCATATAAATCGAAATTAGCAATTTATTTACAAACATTCTGTAAGCGCTTCCATTTTTAATGACTATGCTGTGCTTAATGTAAAAGTAATTGCCAAAACTGAATGTTAAAGGATGCACCTAATCGTGTTTAAAACTATTTCTCTACCGCCTAGCTCTGCGCTACTTAAACCTCAGTTTACCTTTGGTGTAGCCACAGCCTCATTTCAAATTGAGGGAGCTCGCAGCGCTCGCCTGACATCTATTTGGGATACTTTTTGCAACCAACCAGGCGCCATCGCAGACAATAGCAATGGCGATACAGCCTGTAACCATGTTGAACTATGGCAACAAGATATCGCAATGATTGCTGACTTAGCCGTTGATGCGTACCGATTATCAATTTCATGGCCGCGCGTATTGCATCAAGATGGCAGTATTAATCAGCAAGGCATTGGCTTTTATCGTGATTTATTAACGGCTTTAAAAGCACGCAATATCAAGACCTATGTCACCTTATATCACTGGGATCTACCCCAACACTTGGAAGATAACGGTGGCTGGTTAAACCGTGACACCGCCTATGCATTTGCTCACTATACTGATTTAGTTACCAAGCAGTTGACAGGTTTAGTTGACTCTTATGCGACTTTAAATGAACCTTTTTGCAGTGCCTATTTAGGCTATGAAGTGGGTGTGCATGCACCCGGTATTAAAAGCCAACAAGCAGGTCGTCAGGCGGCTCATCATTTATTGTTAGCCCATGGTCTTGCCATGCAAGTACTGCGCGCCAATTGCCCTAATATAGAAGCTGGTATTGTACTTAACTTCAGCCCAGCTTATCCACTGACAGAAAACGATACACAAGCAGCATTATTAGCCGATCAATATCACAATCAGTGGTATATCAAAGCAGTTTTAGAAGGTCTGTATCCGGCGCTTTTAAATAGCCTCAGTAGTGAAGTGCAACCCCATATAGCTGCTGATGATATGGCGATAATCAGTCAAAAAATCGACTTTATTGGCGTTAATTACTATACCCGCATACACTACAAAAACACTGATGATAACTGGTTTGCCGAAGCAAAAATCAACAACATAGCTGTAACTGACATGGGCTGGGAAGTCTATCCACAAGGTTTAACTGAATTGTTAGTATCATTAAATGAGCTATACCAACTACCTAAAGTTTATGTAACTGAAAATGGTGCGGCCATGGCAGATACACTACAAGATGGCCAAGTACTCGATACAGAGCGCGTTAGTTATTATCATACCCACCTCAATGCAGTGCATGACGCAGTTGAACAAGGGGTTGATATACAAGGCTATTTTGCATGGAGCTTAATGGATAACTTTGAATGGGCATACGGCTATGAAAAACGCTTTGGTCTCGTTTATGTTGATTATGAAAACCAGCAACGCATACTAAAAGAGAGCGCAATACAATATCGCGCATTGCTCACACAGCGCAAAAAATAATAACAACATGAGTGCCAATTATGCTAACTAGAAAAGAAAAAATAGCCTATGGCTTAGGTGATACTGCAAGTAACATCATTTTTCAAACCGTGATGCTATTTTTAACTTTTTTCTATACCGATATATTTGGTATTTCTCCGGCCATCGTTGGTACTCTGTTCCTAGTGGTGCGAGTTATTGATGCAATCACCGATCCGTTAATGGGGGCGCTCACCGATGCAACCCGAACCAAATATGGTAGTTATCGGCCTTACCTATTGTGGCTCGCGATCCCGTTTGGGCTGGTTAGTGTAATTACTTTTACCACACCAGATTTAAACGCGACAGGAAAAGTCATCTACGCGTTTGTCACCTATACGCTATTAATGCTGGTTTATACCGCAATTAATATTCCTTATTCAGCTTTGGGTGGAGTACTAAGTCGCGATCCGAGTGAACGCGTATCCATTCAATCTTATCGTTTTGTATTTGGTATGCTCGGTGGCTTACTCGTCAGTGCTTGCACATTGCCATTAGTAAGCTGGTTTGGTAAAGGCGATAATGCTCTTGGCTATCAACTTACTATGATACTGATGAGCTGTTTCGGTGTGATATTATTTTTGTTCTGCTTTCGCTTTACTAAAGAACGCGTGGTTGCACCACAGCAACAAACCCTTAGCCTCAAAGCACAAATGGCAACGTTGTGGCAAAACGGTCCTTTTAAAATACTCTGTGGTGCTGCCATTATGCTGCTCACGAGTATGGTGCTGCGTACGACTTTAGCAATTTATTACGTAAAATATGTTCTTGGTGAAGCCGACTTAGTTACGCAATTTGTTACCTTGGGAATGATCGGTAATATCCTTGGCTGCGCCTGCGCACAACCACTGAGTAAACGGGTTGATAAAAAAGCAGCATATATATATCTCCAATACATCTCTGCGGCCATAAGCTGTTTTGCATTTTTCTTATCTGACGACCAATTAGTGCTCGCGTTTGCAGTCTATTTTTTATGGTGTTTTTTCACCCAAATGGCAACTCCATTGTTATGGGCAAAAATGGCAGATACAATTGACTACGGACAATGGCAAAATGGCCATCGGCTAACTGGCTTGGTCTATGCAAGCGTGGTGTTCTTTATTAAACTAGGCCTGGCACTGGGCGGAGCTATTGCTGGTTGGTTACTGGCTTACTATGGCTATCAAGCTAACACTGAGCTTAATGAAGCAACTAAAGCCGGTATTTTAACCTCGTTTACACTGTTTCCTGCAATTGGTAGTGTACTTGTCGCGTTGATCATGAAAAGGTATATTCTTGATAATAATACCTTAGAGAAAATAAACGCTGATTTAGCCCAAAGAAGTAGTACTTAACAAGGAATATCATGGCGACCATTTATGAGGTGTCAAAACTTGCTGGGGTCTCATTAGCGACCGTTTCAAGAGTAATGAATAATAATACTAATGTCAGTGATGCAACGCGAAAAAAGGTAACCGTTGCGATGACACAGCTTGGTTACCGGCCTAATTCCATTGCACAATCTCTCGCATCTAATTGCTCGAATAGCGTAGGCTTGCTCGTTTCTGAGCTACACGGGCCATTTTATGGACCGATGATGAGCGACATTGAAAATGCGTTTCGTAATCAAGGTAAACACGTCATTATTACCGCAGGCCACAGTGATGCCGATCGTGAACAGCAAGGGATTGAGTTTTTAATTAGTCGCAATTGTGATGGCTTGATTTTACATGTTGAAGCCATCAGCGACGACTACTTGATAGAACTGAGTAAAGGCAGCACCCCCTTTGTACTGATCAACCGTTTGATCCCAGAGCTTGCCGATCGGTGTATCGTTTTAAATAATATCAAAGGTGGATATTTAGCAACCAAGTATGTCCTTGAGCAAGGCCATCGTGACATAGCTTACATTAGCGGGCCACTTTGGAAAAAAGATGCTCAGGATCGCTTAACCGGCCATAAACAGGCTCTCGCTGAATTTGACTTAGAATTTAATGAACAATTGCTTTATCAAGGCGATTTTATGGAAACCAGCGGCTCGGCAGGTTTTAAGTTATTCCATGAAAGTAACCACGCTTTTACAGCTTTAATTTGTGCTAATGATGAAATGGCCATTGGTGCAATGGCCACAGCCCGAGAATATAGCATTAAGCTTCCCGAACAATTGTCGATCATGGGTTATGACAACGTATTTTTTACCCGTCATATTTACCCGCCACTAACGACTATTAACTACCCAATTAATGATATAGGAAAAATGGCAGCAAAGTGGATTTTAAGCAAAGTTTACGGTAAGGGTGAATTACCGTTACAAACATTATTTGAGCCAGAACTGATCGTCCGTCAATCAATTATTACTAACCCTCAATAAGTTGGGTTAGTAATGCTAAATTAATCGGTTTAAGTAATACTTGCTCTATCTCAAGGAGTTCAATTTGCTTCGGTTCTGGCTGTATACCACTGACGATTACTCGCTTTAAATCTGGATAATACTGCTTTGTATAGCGAGCTAAATCCAAGCCACTGCCATCAGGCAAATGCATATCTAATAACACTTTATCAAATTGAGAGTCATTTTTTAGAATTGCTAAAGTATGCTCATAACTAGTTGCAACAACGGTTTCAACCCCTAAACTTTCCAGTAATAACTGGGTGATTTGCGCCGCATCTGCATCATCTTCAACCAATAAAAAACGCGCACAACTTTTTACTCGCGCTGGTTGCGCTAATTTATCAACGGGCTTATTAGCCGCCATAGAGTAATTAGTTAAGCACTGATAAAGTAAGCTTGAATCAACAGGTTTGCCTATCACATCGTTAAAGCCCAGCGCCAATAACTCGCTATGTATACCTTTCATCGTGGCAGCAGTAAGCGCGATTACCGCACCCTTAAAACCCATTTTTCTAAGTTCAATCGTAGTTTCTTTGCCCCCCATCACCGGCATATGAATATCTAAAAATATAATGTCGTACGGATCACCTTGCTGTTGTGCTTTAGTTACTTTATCAAGTGCTTGCTTACCGTGTTCAGCATAATCAACCTTTGCACCAGCAGAAGAGATCATATGCCCAACTAACACCCGTAAATCTCGTAAATCATCAACCACCAATACTCGGCCACTGACTTTACAAGGGGCCATTTTTTGCTGCATATTAGGTGTCAAATCGAGCTTCAATACACTGCGCTCTACATATTGAATATTGCCCGGATACACTGAAATAGTAAATTCAGATCCATGACCAATAGCAGACTCTAATGTGATCCCGCCCTGCATACGACTCAACAATTCAGAGCAAATAGCTAAACCTAACCCCGCGCCGCCAACTGAGCGCGATTCTACATCGGCTATTTGTTCAAATGGTTTGAATATAAGTGCTTGTTTCTCAGGGGCAATACCCATTCCAGAATCTTTAATACTAAAAAACAGCATTTCACGGCCATCAATAACTTTTGTCCATGCGTGAACAATGATATCGCCTTGCTCGGTGAACTTAATCGCATTATTGATGATATTAATTAAAATTTGCCGAAACCGTGTCGCATCAATACTAATTACAAGAGGCAAAGGTTGTAATGACTCAAAACGCAGCGACAGCCCTTTATCCAGCGCAGATACTCGCATTAAGGTAAACACATCAGCCATTAAACTATCAAGGTTGACATCACTGCAGCTGAGCTCCAGTTTATCGGCAGCTATTTTTGATAAATCGAGAACATCATTTAACAAGCTAAGTAGATGCTTACCATTACGATAAATAACCCCTAACTCATTATTGGCATGATTGTTAAATTCACTTTGCATAAGCAACTCGGTATAGCCCAAGATTGACGATAACGGGGTGCGTAGCTCATGGCTTAAATGTGCTAAAAAGCGGTCTTTAGAACGATTCTCAGCCTCTGCTTTAAGTCGTTCAAGGCGTTCATCTTCAACATCGCGTCGGGCTAATGCGTAGCGAATAGAGCGGGCAAAGCGACTTGAGCTCATTTCACTTTTTACGAGGTAATCAACAGCTCCTGCATCCAAAGCGGCTAAATCAAGGGCGTCGTTTGATTGCCCGGTGAGCATAATGATAGGGCCATTAAAACCATTTTCTACAGCTTGTTTTAATACTGCTAAGCCGTCTGAAGCCCCTAAGCGGTAATCAAGCAGGCAAATATCATGATGATTTTTACTCAGCACCTTAACTGCCTGCTTGGGATCACTGATCCACTCTATATCAAATGTATGCGAACTCAGCTGCTCTAGATAATCACAGGTTAAAATATAATCATCTTCATCGTCTTCAACAAGTAACAGTCTGGTTGCCTTATCTAACATAGCGTCTCCAGTTTTTTATTTAGTCATTAAACGTACTAGGTAACTCTACAAACTCCACCCAGTACTTACCTAACGTTTTCATTAGTTCAACTAAGCCATCAAACGTAACTGGTTTAGTAATGTATGAAGCCGCGCCTAAATCGTAACCCTTAACCATGTCTTCCTCTTGCTTAGACGTGGTTAAAATAACTACAGGAATACCTTTTAAGTTTGAATTGCCTTTAATCGCTTGCAACGCTTCGCGTCCATCCATGCGTGGCATATTCAAATCCAATAAAATCAACCCAGGTCGTGGCGATGAGTTTTTGTCTTCAAACTTACCTTTACGCTCTAGGTACTCCAAAAGCTCCACACCATCTTCAACAAAGTATAACTCGTTTAATACACGGCTTTCAGCGAGTGCGTCTTGCGTTAATAAACGATCATCTTCATCATCATCAGCCATTAAAATGGTGATTGGCTTTACTTTAGAAAATGGCATTTAAGCCTCTCCTTGCAATGTGAAAAGCTCGCTTTCCACAGGTAGTTTTATGATGAAGGTTGCTCCCTCACCGGTTTCACTTTGTGCCGCTATCGTACCGCCGTGACGCTCTACAATACGTCGGCACACGGATAAACCAATCCCAGTGCCTTTATATTGCGAACGCCCATGCAGACGTTGAAACGGAACAAAAATTTTGTCGGTATATTCTGGCGCAAAACCAATACCGTTATCTTTAACTGTAATGATTTGCCATTCCAGCTCTGTATTATAATCATCATTAAATTCAGTCTGATGCTGATACTCAATAGTGATAATTGGTGCCACATCTGGACGTCTAAATTTCACCGCATTTGAAATCAAATTCAAAAATAGCTGCTGCATTTGGCTCAGATCTGCTTGTATTACTGGCATTTCGCCCACGTTGACCTGCGCATTTGACTCTTTAATCGCAATTTCTAAATCGCTTAGCACATCATCAAGTACTTGCTTTAAATCCGTATCGGCAAAGTCTTTACCACGTGTTGTCACTCGCGAAAACTCTAACAAGTCATTAATTAAATTAGACATTCTTTGCGCTGCATTTTTCATACGCGCGATATAATCAATGCCTTTTTCACCCAATTCGTCTTTAAACATGGTTTCTAAGCGATCACTAAATGCTTGAATTTTGCGCAGTGGCTCTTGCAAATCATGACTCGCTACAAAGGCAAACTCTTCAAGCTCACGGTTACTGCGACTTAGTTCATCAGAGTACAAGGTCAGCTCTTGTGTACGCTCGGTCACTTTACTAGCCAGTGTTTCGTTTTGATATTCAAGTTCCTGCTGATATTTTGCCGCTGTATGTAAGTTAATACGCGTGAGCATAAACATACCAAGGATCAATAAAGCACTGGTTACGGCAGTAATTGCAAAAGTGAGTTTGGCTTCTTTTTTAATTTGCCCTAACTTTCGAAACTGCACAGCTTTAAAAGCAGACTCCGCATCTTGAATTTCATCAGCGAGCTCTCTAATTTGCTCGTAAAGCTTACGGCCTTGATGCGTCTCTAGTAAATAATGAGCACGGCGTTCTTTATCTGCTAATGCTAAATCAACGGTTCTGGTTAATACCGCAACTTTATCATCAACCAAAAATAGTAAACGCGCTACTTTATCTGCTTGGCCTGCAATTTCAGTACGTAAATTTTTAACCAGTGTAGCTTGTGAATTGAGCTGCATAATAGCGTCGTTGTAGGGTGCTAAATAATCTTTATCGCCCGTTAATAAGTAACCACGTTGTCCTGATTCTGCCTGCACAATTGAAAGATGAAGCTTCTCAATTGCGGTGTTTAACATATTAGTATCATCTAAACGCTGTTGGGTTTGAGTCAGGCTTTGAATGGTATTCATTGCCAAAATCGCATTCCCCACCACAATACACAGCAGCACCGCGATAAAACTGGCCCAGGTTACCTTGACCTTACCTTGTTGCTTTTGCAGCTTCATTTATAATCCTTTTATATTATCTTATTCAACGACGCCGAGATTCGATATTTGTTCTAAGCTGTCACTGCATTGCTGGCAATTACTTATTATTTTATCAAGTGCTGCCAATGCTTTTTCTTTTGGCATATCATTTTCTAGCACTAATTTAATCAATTCTGCATTCATCGATATACGATTCAGTGGTCCGCGTGCATCATGAATCAACTTATTGATTTTATCGTTATTAGCCATGCTACCCCTTTATTGATTACTTGAGTTTAATTTAGCTATATTCGCCAATACCACCATAGGCATTTAGACGGTTGTATAAAGTTTTAGTACTTATACCTAGCATTTGCGCTGCAAGCGTTTTATTACCTTGTACTTTATCCAACGTAGCGTGGATCAGCTCTTTTTCAACTTCTTCAATAGTTTGCCCTGCAGTCACTTGATTTGCTTGAGTTTGCTTATTCACTCGTGAAAATGGTGACTCTAAGTTATCTGGCAAAGTAATCGCTTTACCTTTTGGATCACTCATAATAAAAGCACGATGAATGCCGTGGCGCAGTTCTCGAACATTGCCTGGCCAATCATAGCTTTCAAGTAACTTTAATTGTGCAGTTTGCCATTGAAAGTCGGTATTGTTTTCTTCATTTAATTGATTTAAAAAAGCATTGGCTAATAAGGCAATATCTTCTTTTCTTTCACGCAGTGGTGGAATATCAATAGGAAATACCGCTAACCGAAAGTAGATATCTTCACGAATAACATTATTTTGCGCTAAATCTTCTAATGAACGGTTAGTCGCAGAAATCACTCGGCAATCTACCGCACTTTCTTTACTGCCACCTACTCGGGTTACTTTTTTAGTTTCTAACACGCGCAATAGATTAGGCTGCATATCTATTGGCATTTCAGTCACTTCGTCTAGAAATAATGTTCCGCCGGTTGCTTGCTCAAATACACCGTCTTTACGGGCAATAGCACCAGTAAAAGCCCCTTTCTCATGGCCAAATAATTCGCTACCAATAAGTTCTTTCGATAACGCACCGCAGTTAGTAGCCACCAAAGGTCCTGTACATGCGCTAGCATTGTGAATAGCTTGTGCGACAACTTCTTTACCAGCACCACTTTCACCCATTAACATTACGTTGGCGTTGGTGTTAGCAACGCGCTCAATCATGGTATACAAATGCTGCATTTGCGGCGATTCACCTATTAAGGTGCCAAAATGCTTTTTAATACTTGGCTCGGCTTTTTTCTTAGCCGTGGTTTTTTTAGGGTTGAGAAGGCGCTCAATATCTTCGCGCTGCAAGGGCTTAACTAGATGACCAACGTTAGGCTCACACATTTCAGCCAACTTACCTTTGACTGAAGGATGACCTGAAATAAGGGTTATTTTTGGTTTTTGACCAATACTTTTAAGGTGCTCAACCAAGTGTAAACCACTTCCATCAGGCAGCATAAAGTCTAACAATACATGGTCAAAGGTATTATTTACAAACCACTGCTCAGCCTCTGCTAAATTAGCAGCAGTATTAATGTTATGTCCTAAAAACTCTACGATATGACAAACGACATCACTAAACTCGCTATCATCATCAACTAACAGTATGTTTAACATGATAAATCCCTATGCTTATTATCATTGCCTAGCCCCACATCTTAACTGCCTTATTCTACAAAATCGATGCTTAACTGGAAATTTACGCTATCTAAATAGATTTAGATCTTTTTTGAGATATAATTTTTAAATTAAATTTTAAGGAACATTCTGATGCGCTTACTTAAAAGCACCGTTCATCCCAGTGTGAGTGCCAGCGAGCCACGTCAATTTACTCGCCTAACGAGCCGTGCTATTGCCTTAAAAGGCACTGATATTTTATTAATGTACACTGCCCGCTATGAAGATTTCAGCTTGCCTGGCGGCGGCATTGATGAAGGTGAAAGCATAGAGCAAGGATTAATCCGCGAGCTACAAGAAGAAACTGGCGCACAAAACATCAAAGTACTCGGTGAGTTTGGCCTTTATGAAGAATACCGCCCTTGGTATAAAGATGATTATGCAGTGATCCATATAAAGTCTTACTGCTATTTTTGTAGTCTTGATACGCAATTAGGGCAAGCGCAACTAGAACATTATGAGCAACAAAATGGCATGGTTGCTAAATGGGTTAATATTTATGATGCCATTGCTCATAATGAGCGAACGCTAGCAAACAGCTATAAGCAAGGGCTATCAATCATTCGCGAAACCTACTTATTAAAACAGATAGCTAAGCAACTTTAGGATCACAGCCCTGTAAAGAAGTTAATCTGCTCTGTTAGCTTCTTTCGACCAGAAGTAAAAACGCCATAACCCGACTAAATTACTGAGCAAAAACAAGCACTCCATCAATACTGCCATCGGTGAACCCACCAGTAGATTATGGCTTATCCACAATGCAGTGCCGAACACCATAAATAGTCGCAACAACATATCTCGCGGTTGGAAAGAAGCAAACGTCTGTATTAATGTTGCTAGCAATGCTAAACCACTTAACCAACCCTGCCAAGTTAATATAACAGCCACAGTGCTTAACAACATAAAACCCAACATTGCCCACTGACTACGATTAAAAATACAATAAAAATAACGAACTGCCGCTATCAACATTAATAAACTAGCACTTATTTTATCCAGCAAAAAAAAGTGTGTAGCGGTTAAAAGCACAGAGCTGAATAAGCACAGCAATATTAATTTTCGAGATTTAAATTGAAATGACGCTAAATCTAATAAAGTAGCGATAGCGACTAAGCATTGTGAAACTAAAAACATAGTGACTCCTGAAAAAAACAGCAGTCTAATTTAACCTAGCCTTGCAGCGCCTTAACTTAAGTTAAGGCGCTGACGAATTCGTGATAAAGAAATAGCAGAAATGCCGATATACATCGCCACTTCGGTTAGCGTCAATTGCGCAATCCAGTGTGGTTTTTGCGCTAATAAATAGCGATAGCGCTGCTCTGGTGTATTTAATAATAAAAAAGCCTCTTTAGCTTCTTTAAACACTAATTGTTGGGTCAATAAATGTTGTTTTAGTTGTTGCCAATCGGGCTGCTCAAATACAGCTAACGGAATGGCAATTAATCGCGCTGATTTAACCACTTGCAACTGATAAAGCCCAGGAGTATTGGTAAGCCAGTTAGCAAATAAAAGAGCAAACTCGTCCTTAAAATAATATTCTTTGCATTTTTGCCCGCCACTTTCAGTAGTGTGCAATGCAGCGAGTACGCCTTCTAAAATTAAGTAACCATACTGCTGCTTATCGCCTTGTTGTAAGATCACCTCACCGCGAGAAAATGTTTTCACTGCAAATTGCTGCTCACATTTAACAAGCAAATCATTAGCCAATGCATGATAACTATCTCCTAACGGCAACATCGCTAAATTATGCATTGGCTGGTGCTAACAGTTCAGTGATTTCAGCAGCACTAATCCCCTCTCTTGCAATGTATTTTTGCCCGCACCATAACGGCGAAAAATCACTTTTGCCTTGTGCTTCTGATTTAGATCGCAATGCACTTAGCGCAATACTGGCAAATGGGAATGCAGGAGCTTGCTGCGGCATGGCGCCAAGTTCACGCATAATGCGGTTTTCAATCCCTCGGGCAGCGCGCCCAGAAAACACCGTTGTCAGCGCCGTGCTATTCGCTGACTGCTGTAAAATAGCGTCGCGGTGCAGCGCTGAAGTAGTTGCCTCTTGAGCCAATAAGTAGGCACTTCCTACTTGCACCAACTCGGCGCCTAGCGCATACATCTGCTGTACATCTTCAGTGGTTGCAATACCACCTGCCGCAATGATGGGTACATTTAGTTCAGCCACGCATTGCTCGACTAATACTGCGGTAGATTTCTGCAAAGCCAAATCCATTGATAAAAAATGTCCTCGATGGCCACCTGCTTCTAAACCCTGCGCAATAATAGCATCAGCGCCATTTTCACTCAGCCAAATAGCTTCATCTAAAGTGGTAGCAGTTGAAATCACTTTAGTGCCCCAGCTTTTGATTTGCGCCATAATCGTTTGCTCAGGTAAACCAAAATGAAAACTCACCACTGCGGGTTTATAAGGGGCAATAATATCAACAACCGGTTGACTAATAGGTTGACGAGAAGCCCCTGCAGTTAAGCTTTCAGCATCAATACCATACTCATCAAAATAAGGCGCTAGCAAATTATGCCATTGCTGCTTTTGTTGGCTGGTGTAATCACCGACCGTATGACAAAAAAAGTTAAGGTTATAGGGATTACTGGTCGCTTGAGTCAGTTTATCAAGCTCGCTCACTAACTGTTGTTTTGAGAGCATTGCACAGGGTAATGATCCTAAACCACCTGCGTTACTCACCGCAGCAGCTAAACGAAAATCTTGCACACCCGCCATTGGCGCCTGAATGAGGGGTCGTTGAGTATTAAATAAAGATAACGCCATCACTTTCTCCTTGTAACTTTTTCAGCCACCAGAACTTTTTACCGATACAAAAATAATAGCTGAGTAAAAATAATAATGAAAAAATTAAAAGCTGTTTTATAGCAACAACTTAAAATAATTAAATAGTTTAGCGCAGAGTTGGCGTTAGCTTTGCACTCCTTTACTCAATATTATTTGTAAGGAGATGAAAATGACTAACACAGTAACGACAATTAATCCTGCCACTGAACAAACTATTGCAGACTATACATTGCTTAACCTAGAGCAAGCAAAAAATGAGATAGATAAAAGTCATGAGGCTTTCTTAGAGTGGCGCCATATTTCATTGACCGATCGTGCTAAGTATTTAAACAAACTTGCACATGTATTCGAGCAACAAAAAGAGTCACTAGCAACATTGATGACTCAAGAAATGGGCAAATTATACAATCAAGGTCTACAAGAAGTAGAGCTTTGTGCAGCTATATGTCGTTACAGCGCCGAACATGGCCAAACGATATTAGCGGATGAAGAACGCCCTATGGAAAACGGTCGCGCTATAATTACATATCAACCGACAGGTGTGTTACTAGGCATACAACCTTGGAACTTTCCTCTCTACCAAGTAATTCGTTATGCCGTGACTAACATTATGGCTGGTAATACGGCAGTACTTAAACATGCTAGTAACGTGTTTGGTATGGCTGAAAAAATTGAAGAAATGTTCTCCGATGCAGGTTTCCCTAGTCATGTATTTAAAAATTTACTGATTGACGGTAAAACAGCCAGCGAGCTTATTAGCCATAAAGCAATCCGTGGTGTAACCTTTACTGGCAGTGATGGCACTGGTAAAAAAGTGGCTGAGCAAGCAGGTAAACACGTGAAGAAGACTGTCCTAGAGCTTGGTAGTAACGACGCTTACTTAGTACTTGATGATGCAGATTTAGAGCTGGCAATTAAAACCTGCCTGCAAGGACGGATGATCAATAATGGTCAGACTTGTGTATCTGCAAAACGTTTTGTGGTTGTTGAAGCCTTATACGATGAGTTTAAAAAAGGCATAACAGAGCAATTTAACGCCTTAATAGTTGGCGATCCTATGGATGAAAACACCGATCTTGGCCCAATGGCACGCGAGGATTTAAGAGACAAAATTCATAAACAAGTAATGCAATCAGTTGAGGCTGGTGCGTCTATTGTGACTGGTGGCGAAATACCTAAGCAAACGGGTTATTTCTATCCAGCCACATTACTTGAGAATCTCTCTCCCGGCATGCCGGCCTATGACGATGAATTATTTGGCCCGGTCGCTTCACTCATCAAAGCCAAAGATAACGAAGATGCGATGCGCATTGCCAACGACTCTCGCTATGGTCTAGGTGGCGGCATACTTTGTAAAGATGAAAAGAAAGCCATTGAGCTTGCTAAAAAGCATTTTGATACCGGTATGGTTAACATAAATGGTTATGGGCTGGCCCAGCCAAACTTACCATTTGGTGGTGTTAAAGACAGTGGTTATGGTCGTGAGCACGGCGGTTTTGGTATGAGAGAGTTTGTTAATATTAAAGCGATTATGATTAATAACTAACTACTCCTAATAAAAAATACTCTAAAGGGCCTTAATTGGCCCTTTTTTTATGACTAAATAAGTTAAGTGTACAATAACTGTTATTCGCTATATTTTACTTACTTCATCATTAAAGGTAGGCACTTCTCGGCTAGAAGTATTCTCCATTTGCAATTCATTAACCGCCTTTTGAATGTCCATGTCGTCATCTAGTTGCTGGTTACTATTACCAGGTTTGTGCACTAACTCAGTTAAAAGAGCAAAATGGTCCGAGCCATATTTTTCTAGCCGTTTTATACGTTTAACAGTAAAGCCATGGCTATGGAATAAGTGGTCAAGCGGCCAGCGCATAAAGAAATACCCAGCATGAAAGGTATTAAAAAAACCTCGGCCTTTGCGTGGATCTAAAAAGTCACTGATTTCCATAAATAAACGGGTACTTCTTGACCAAGCAACGTCATTTAAATCGCCGGCAACAATTGTTGGACGTTTGTTGTTCTTTAAAGCCTTAGCAAGCAAAATAAGTTCGGTATCTCGTGGCCTAGAGGTATCTTCTTCAGTAGGACTTGGAGGAGCAGGATGAATAAAATGACCTTGTACTTCAAGACCTTCTGCAGTCTCAAATAGAACGTGAATTGAGGGAATATCGTTTTCTACAAGCTCACATACTTGTTGTTTTTTTATCTTATATTTACTGTATAAATGCATGCCGTAGCGATTATCTTTCGGGCAAAATATTTTGTATGGATAATCTTCTTCAATGGCTGCAAGTTGCTGTTGCCATTTAGTATCTGACTCAAGCGTAATAAGTAAATCTGGCTGGTGTTCATGGACTAAATCTATTAAGTCTTGGTAGCGAGTGTTCGACATCAACACATTAGCCGACATAATACGAATACTATGCCCACTGCCTGCGGGACTTTGCGCCACTTCTTTTTTAGCAAGCCAAGTATAAGGATATATCCATTTACCTTGAATAAGCAAAATTACAGTTGCCATGATTAGCGACGATACAACCAAAGGCGATAGTCCACTTAATGCAAAATAAACACCTAAAAGCAACCCAGCCAATGCAAGATAAAAAACCTGTAAACGAACAAAGTCGCAACTACGAATTAAATAATGCTGGCTGAAAGACATAGGTAAAAGTGTCACAACTAATAACACACTTAATATACTTACCAGCACAATTAGCATTCAATAACCCTTTATTAATAACGACTTAAAATTGACAAAATTTCGCGAGTATCATGCACCATATGAATGATGGTATCGTCTATTTCAATCGTAATACGACCATCACGGTCTATCGGTTTTACTACTCGACCATGGCGATGGATATCGTAATCTAATCTGTCACCTTTGTGGTACTTTTTTTGCCAACCAGGAGGCAATTGACCACCATTATCAACTTTTTTTTGTAATCCTGGCGGTAAACTCCCTTTACCTTTATTTTTGTCTTTGTCATGGTTATCATTTTTTGCAAAAGCTGCGCCGCTGCAAAGCACTAAGCCAAGCAAAGCAAAGCAAAGCAGTAGATAGAAGTGCTTTCATATTTTACTCCCTATTTAGTTCATTTAAAGAATAGCAATAATTCATGAACTCGTTATGAAGTAAATTAAATAACCGACATCAAGTTGTGACTTGGTAAAAATTTAGTGACGAGTAACAATAGAGAGAATCTCTCGAGTGTCATGCACTAAATGAATTAGCTGATCATCAACTTCCAGTAAAATTATCCCCTTTCGGTCATGACGCTCAACAACTCGACCACGGCGGTAAATATCTCTATCAAGGCGATCGCCACGATGATATTTTTTATACCAACCCGGCGGTAAGCCATGCCCGTAGCCTACTTTCTTGTATAAACCCGGCGGCAACTTTTTATAATCTGCTGACTTATGGTGTTTTTTATAATATTTTTTATGGTACTTTTTACTGTGCTTTTTATGCTCATGATGATGCTCATGGCGATGTTCATAACGATCATGTTCGCGCTCGTGCTTAGCATTTGCTGCAAACGGTAATAGGCTCAAACCAAGTACAGCCAAAGACAGGGGGATTAATTTATTCATAGCTACTTCCTAGCATAATCTGTGTGAATAACTAAAGCCTAACAAGTCAGCCTGAATGAAAGATGAAATGAATTGTAAACTTTGTAAAGATAGTGAGTGCTTACAGTTTTGTGTTTTAACAAACAATTAGTTAGCTATATTAAAGAAAATAAAATGCTGTAAAACAATAAATAATAAAAACTGGCTGACAGCTCACAACATATTCGTATATTATTAACTCACTGACCTTACTGGAGTTTGCGCATTAATGAATAACTAACACCTGTTGAAATTCGTTTTATTTTTTGAATTTACAGGGTTAGTGGGCGCAAAATTCGTCATATATCTTGCTATCGACTTAACGATACCTAGTTAATTTTAATTGCTTTGCGCGCCATGCCCTGAACACTCCAGAGGCATTATGCATACATTACACATCCACAATTTAAGCTATCAACACCCAGATGGCCAAACTCAATTTAAACAACTTAGTTTTTCAATAAATGAAAAGCTCACCGCGATCATTGGTGCTAATGGCAGCGGTAAATCAATATTGTTGAGTATATTGGCAAACCAACAACAACCTAGTTCGGGACATGTTGAATTTAGTGGTACTCGCGTGCTTATTTCACAGCAACAATTAAGTGAGCAGCACCTTCAAACATCGTCATCCACGATTGCACAACTATTAGGAGTTGATAAAAAGTTAGCCGCCCTTAATCGTATTGAACAAGGAAGCTGCCATGAGGCTGACTTTAACCTAATCGATGATGATTGGTTATGCGAGCAATATTACAAACAACAACTTTTAGCCCTTGCTATTGATACCTCATTAAACCAGCCAATTAAGCATTTAAGCGGCGGTCAACAGCGGCGTTTGATGCTATTTTGCGCGTTGCAAACAAAGCCTGATTTACTGATTTTAGATGAGCCAAGTAACCATTTAGACCAATCAGCAAAGCAATGGCTAATTGACCAATTACATGCGTTTAAAGGGCAAGTAATTGTAGTAAGTCATGACCGCCAATTACTTAATCAATGCGATGCTATTATTGAGCTCAGCAGCCAAGGTGTTCATTATGAAACGGGTAACTATCGGCATTTTAGCCAACAGAAATCGCTGCAACAAACTGCGCTTACAAAGCAAATTAATAATCTTGACAAGGAGCGACAAAAACACCTTCAGCAAACCCAGCTTAATCGTGAAAAAGCCCAACAAAGAGCAGCACAAGGTAATAAAAAACGTAACACCACCAGCCAACCAAAAGTGATGTTAGACTTTAAGAAAAACAGTGCCCAAGCAAGTAAAGGCGCTTCTGAGCGGCTAGCCTCAGCCAAACGCAAAGCCCTAACCGAAAAACGCCAAACACTTCAACAGCAGTTACCAAATAGTAAAGCTAAAACAGTAAAGTTTACGCAACCGACTAGCAATAAACGCCTACTATTTATTGAAAAACTTACTTTGCCATTTTCAAGCGCTAATAAAGCAATCACCCTGCAAATTTTTAGTGGTGATAAGTTACACCTAAAAGGATCCAATGGCAGCGGTAAGTCAACATTACTCCGGATGATTAATGACTCGGCAAATTCACCAGTATCAACAGCGCTTCAATTAAATAGTAAAGTGCTTTATATAGATCAACACAGCTCTTTTTTAGGAGCAACAGACACTTTATGCAATGCATTAGAAAAACACTGTCAGCTAAAACAACAAACAGTACGCCATTTGCTTGCGAATATTGGCTTTAAGGGAGAGAATATTTATCGGCCAATTAGCCAATTAAGCGGCGGCGAGAAAATGCAATTAGCCATGCTTATAGCGGCGCAAAATGCGCAGCACTCTTTATTGTTACTCGATGAACCCGATAACCACTTGGACTTGGCTAACAAGCAACATCTTGCGCAAAATCTGGCTGATTTTACTGGCAGCTTTATATTGGTGAGCCACGATGAGGAGTTTATAAAGCAATGCCAACTTACCCAGCAATTCAACCTGTATTGATTGCCTCTCAGTATTAAAATTGTTACTTTATATAGGTTAAATAATTAAATTCATTAGGAAAATAATGCGTTCACTCGTTGCAATCCCGCTGTTACTTATCAGTACTCATGCATTAAGTCAGCAAAAAAATACAACCATTGAACGCATTACCACTACAGCATCTCGTGCTGAGGTACGCGCCGATCCTCTTCCTTTAGTAATAAGCAGCATCACTAAAGCACAGTTAGATTTAATCGCACCGACCCATATCGAGCAAGTATTAAAACAGATTGCGGGTGCCAATGTGCAACATGGTAACGGCCAAGAATATTTGCCCGCACTACGCTCCCCTGTACTTTCTGGGGCAGGCGCATGTGGAGGGCTCTTAACGGCTGAAGATGGTATTCCACTACGTGCTGCAGGCTTTTGTAATATCAACGAGTTATTTGAAGCCCACACTGAAATGGCCGAGCGCGTTGAAGTTTTAAAAGGCCCAGGCTCCGCCCTTTACGGCTCCAATGCAGTACATGGCGTGATTAATGTGATCACACCAGATACCACTTATGATGAGCACTTACTCGGCGTTGATTTAGGCTCTTACGGTTACAACCGGTTCAAATTGCGTAGCGGAAAAAATTTAGGCAACCAAGGATTTGGTATCAATGCCAGTGTCACTCGCGATAGCGGCTACCGTGATGATGAAAGCGTCGACCAAGAAAAACTCAACTTACGTCATCGTTATACAAATGATGACCTCGCTATTACTACTGGGCTTAGTTACACTCACTTAGATCAAAAAACTGCCGGATTTATTGAGGGCTTTGAAAGTTATAAAGACGATGAAATAGCCCAGCAAAATTTTGACCCTGATGCATTTAGAAAAGCCCGCTCATTTCGGCTTTGGTCAAAGGTGCAGTGGCAAACCGAGAAAAATACGCTCACCATTACTCCTTATGTTCGCAACCAGAGCATGACCTTTTTTAAGCACTTTTTACCAGGCACACCGCTTGAAGAAAACAGCCAAAATGGCGTTGGTATTCAATCACTTTGGCAGCATGCGTATTCAAACGAATTAACTGTTAATTTAGGGCTAGACAGCGAATACACCCGTGCAGATTTTTTGCAATATCAAGACGAGCCAACTCAAGGTTCAGCATTTTTAGTAGCAACTGTGCCACAAGGTAAGCATTACGATTACGATGTAACCAGCACCCTACTCGCCCCTTTTATTAGCCTTGATTGGCAATGGCAGCAACTCGCTATCAGTTTAGGCGCACGCTTTGAGCAGCTTGATTACGACTACACCAATAATATGCTGGCTGGTCGCACTGATGAGAATGGCAACGAATGTGGATTTGGCGGTTGTCGTTACTCGCGCCCGCCAAGTGGCGAAAATAAATTTACCAACACCTCGCCAAAGCTTGGCCTGAGTTATCAACTCAGTGACGGTAATTATTTATATGCAAACCTATCTCGCGGTTACCGTGCGCCGCAAGCGGCTGAACTTTATCAGCTACAGCGCGAACAACAAGTGGCCGATCTCGAATCTGAAACAGCAGACAATCTAGAAGTGGGCCTCAAAGGGCAATACCAACAACTGCACTATGTGGTCTCTGCGTATGCGATGAATAAACAAAACGTGATCTTTCGCGACAGTGACTTTTTTACCATTAATGATGGCCAAACCCAGCACCGAGGTATTGAACTTGAGCTGGATTATCAACTTACTCAGTCGATTCAACTTGCCCTAGCAGCAAGCCATGCAATACACACATACGACTATGACCAAGTTTTATCTGAAGTAAACATTAACGGTAACGACATAGACACAGCACCGCGTAATATCGCCAACCTACAAGCTAACTGGCAAGTCACCAATAACACCTTAATTGCTATTGAGTGGCATCATGTCAGTGACTATTTCACCGATCCTGAAAACCAACACAGTTACGCAGGCCATGACTTACTAAATTTACGCGCAGCATGGCAACTGACTGAACAATTGAAACTAACCGCGCGCATTAACAATCTATTTGATACCGCCTATGCAGAGCGTGCCGATTACACCAGCTTTACTGGCGACCGTTATTTTCCTGGGCGACCACGTAATATAATGTTCTCAGCAAGTTACGCTTGGTAAATATTGAATTAAGTGATTAATGCTATTATTCAAACTTTTTCTTTTTATCATGGCGATATGATTTTGAGCTATAAGTTGCAGTCATCACTTTATCAATTCCAGCTAAAATCGACTCTTTTAAACCACTGTAAAGCAGTACTTCTTGTGAGCTTGACACATACTCAATAATCCCTTGTGCTAATGACTCAACAATCTCTTGTGCATTTCTAATTATAATATGACCTTGATTAGCCAGCTTAATTAAATGATCACAGTCTGGGAATTCTTTGCTCTTACAAATATTAAGTGCCATTTTATTATTAATGGTTGGATAAATTAATGTATGGGTAATATCAAAGGGTGGAGAAACAAAAATATTGCTCATATCTGGCGTGTACTGCAGCGCAAAATTTTTAAGATGGGCGTCACCGTTACCAATTAAACAACTGAAAACGATGTACTTATACATTTTTTCAACTTCGAGCATATTATTCGTGTACAAATAGGTTGCTTTCAGTAAGGTTTCGTAACTTCCTCGATATTTTTCATCGGGATCTGAAGAGCGCTTCATCAATGTTGTAAAGTCTTCATAACCTAGCAACTGAGTGCCACTTTCACCACGATCAAAGCGTTCAATCACAAATGTTTCAAGGTTATCAGATAAATACGTAGTTGGCGGTGCTAGACCGCAATATTTAGCTGCTTGCATGCACACATATTCATTTACCGTAAGCAGTTCAAACTCTTCATCAAATGATTTTACGATCAGATCTTTTTGGTGAACCGTTCGCTCCACACTTGGAATACTTACTTTTGGTTGCATGCCTGACAAAGTGTTTCTGAGATAGTATTTTTCTAATAACTGGGGAAATAAAGGCTGTGTATCAGAATACGTAAGAATATCGTTAAGTGACACGCTACCAACTTGCGGTAATTCAAAGCCACCTTGGTAAGATAACATGCCAATACCATCACTTCCTTGCAAAGCTAACAAGTACATATCGTTAACTTTGGCGTAACGAGCAAGCCTTTGTGCAATGTATCTGAGGTTATGTCCTTCAGGTAAGTTTTGCGCAAAAATAGGGTGTAATGCGCCAGAACGGTAACTATCATCCATGCCTTTTTCAGTCATAGTTAATGATAGATTAAACTCATTTTGCGTTTGCTTATAATCGTGTATTGCGTCATGGGTTAGCACGCCCAGCTCTTTGTCATCTATACACACGGTCAGTTTTTGTACTTTTTCAGGTAGGTTAAAAGCCATTACTAGCTATCCTCACTAAAAAGCTCGTTTACTTCATCCCAACGAGGTAACCGTGATTTAGACAAAGTTCTTGGTACTACAGCTAGCTCATAATCTAAATAATGAGTATAACGCTCAAGGATATCCAATGATCCTGTAAATTTACCGTTTTCAATTTCAGATAGTGTGCTTTTATTAATGTTCGTCAATTTTTGCACTTCTCGTTGTGTTAGTTGTTTTTCTTTTCGCGCCTGAGCAAGCGCTTTTCCTATTTCTATTCTATTCATCGCAGCCACCAAAAACTCGCCATATAGCGAACATGGTAGTATAAAACAAAAAATATAGCTATATAGCGAACATAACTAGATTACTTTTTACTGTAATAGCTGTTTATACTGCTCAGTTAAGTGCACCTTGAGTTCTGGGTGCGCTACTAATAACTCAGCAAGCTGAGCTTTAGCGGCGGTTGTTTCACCATCAGCAATAAGTGTATCTATACGCTTAAATTTATTCGCAACGTCTTCGGTGATCACTTCAAGCTCTAATAATACTTCACTTTTAGCGGTCATGCTTTGCGGCTCAAATTGCCGTCCTGCCATGTAAGACTGTGTACTGCGTTGAAGCCTTTGAGTTTGCTTTAATTGCTCTAGCTGCTTTTGTTCTAGCACTTCGCTTTGCATCATTTCAGGCGAGGCTGCAGGTGCTAAAGCAGTCTGTTCATCGGCTAAAATTTGTAGATCATTCATTGCCTCTGACGGCTTAAGATACTGAGTAGTATTTTGCATATATAAAACCGCGACTAACACCAGTGATGCCGCAGTAGATAATTGCCCATACCACGTTTGGTAAAAGCGTTTGCGCTTATTAATATTGGTTACGTTATTATCTGCAACCTCATCAGCTGCGCGTTTTAATATTTGCTTATCAAGTTGTAAGCTTGGTTGCTCCGTTGCACCACGTTTATAAAGTGAAGCAATATCATGATCGGTTAACTTATCGCTCATTGTTAGTCTCCATTTTATACTTGATACATTGCTTTAGCTTGGCTAGCGCGTAACGGATGCGGCTTTTGATATTTTCAGTTGTTTCTACAACTAGTTCGGCAATTTCTTTGAGGGTAAAATCAGCTTCGTGTTTAAGTAAAAACGCCTCTTTTTGCTCACGTGGTAATTGCGCTAGGCACACTTTTAACTGCGCTGCTTGCTGAGCCTGCTCGAGCTTTTCAGTATCTGGTCGACTGTTATGATCAGCAAATTCGGCAATTTCAATGTCTTGATTATCACCGTCTAACCATTTGTTTTGCGTACCAGTACGGCGGTAATGATCAATCAATTCATTGTGCGCAATACGATACAACCAAGTGGTAAATTTAGCGCTCACTTGATACTGTGAGCGCGCTTTTATCAGCTTATTCCAGACTTCTTGATAGAGCTCTTCAGCTACTTGCGGGCTTGCGCACTGGCGTAAAAAATAACGATATAAGCTATTTTTATGGCGCAGGTACAGCTGGGTAAAAGCCTGTACATCACCTTGTCCATAACTCAACATTAATTGCTCATCAGCTAGTTCTGTCATAACGTCCTTTACTTAAATCATACCAATCGTGTTAAGTTATTAGTCATTTATAGCGACATATAAATAGAGTGATAACAAGGCATAAACTTTGACATATAGTTGTTCTATTTGAGAAATTTATAACACAGTTAGCGCTTTATTTAGCACGCTAGAATGGCTAAATATTTAAGTTGATTGGTATCACAGTGCCGCAGCATTATTAACGAGTTGCACAAACTCACTACGATAGCCAAATGTGTCTATGCCTTTGTTAGCGGTTGCTAATTTAGCGCAATCTTCATACTGCCAGTCTCCGGTATATTTTGCACCTTTTAATAACTGCGCAAAACCAGCCACTGCGGCGGCAAATTTAAAGTCTTGGCTGGCTTGCGATAAAGGCAGCTCACCTTTAGGTGTTGCAACAGCTTGAGTAATCAACTTACTTTGCTCAGCGTCAGGCTGTTTATAACGCACTTTTACAAAGGCGAGTTCATTGCTGGTAGCCAGTTTTTTGTCTTCTTTAGATTGGTAACGCAGCTCATCAATTTGTTTATGATCAGAGTTGGCTAAGGTTATTTCATACAGCGCAGTCACGCTATGCCCTGCCCCTAACTCTGCGGCATCGACCTTATCGTTATTAAAATCTTCATTAGCGAGTACGCGATTTTGATAACCAATTAAACGATATTCAGCCACCTGCTGTGGATTGAATTCCACTTGAATTTTTACGTCTTTGGCAATAATTTGCATGGTACTACTGAGTTCATCGACCAGTACTTTGCGTGCTTCGTTTATGTTATCTATGTAAGCATGCTGGCCGTTACCTATATTTGCCAGTTGTTCCATTAGGCCATCATTATAATTACCTTGGCCAAATCCCAAAGTAGTTAAGGCAATCCCGGTTTTGCGCTTAGATGCCACCAGCTCTTTGAGTTTATCGATTGATTGGGTGCCCACATTAAAGTCGCCATCAGTGGCTAAAATCACCCGATTAATACCTCCTTTTTTAAAATTTTCGGCCGCAATTTGATAAGCCAGTTCAATACCTTGCTCGCCATTAGTTGAGCCGCCTGCTGCCAGTTTATCTAACGCGGCGCTGATAGTTTGTTGATCATTGCCTTTCGTTGCTGGCAAAACCACGCCTGCGGCACCGGCATACACGACAATGGCAACTGAATCATTTTCATCTAATTGTTTAGTTAACATGGTTAAACTGGTTTTTAATAAGGGTAACTTATTTGGTGCATTCATAGAGCCAGATACATCCAGTAAAAACACTAAATTCGCTGCCTTTAAATCGGCTTTTTCAATCTCAAAACCTTTAATGCCAATTTTTAACAGTTGCCGATGCTCATTCCAAGGAGCTGTTGCCATCTCGGTATGAACATTAAAAGGTGTAGCTATGCTATTGGGTGCACTGTAATCGTAGTCAAAATAATTAATAAAAGCTTCTTCACGAACTGCGTCATTAGGTGGTAATTTCCCCATATTGAGCATACGCCGAGTATTGCTGTAACTGCCCGTATCAACATCAATTGAAAAGGTTGAAACCGGTTCAGTACCAACTTGTTTTACTGGGTTTTGCTGGGATTTCAAATAGTTTTCACGTTCTTGCTCTGACACTACGACTACATCATCAATTGGAGTCCGTGGCATCGGCTGTAACTGTAATTCAGAGCGCGGCATAGCAACGCTTTCATGCATCATTCCTTGTGGCATTGCCGTATATCTTACGGCATGTTGCATCTGTATTTTTTGAGCTTGCAGCTCCAATTGCTGCTCATCGGTTTGATTAATTGGCGCCGCGTTGTTTACTTGGCTTTGTTGTTTATCAACCTCATGTGGCGCACTTTGCTCACAGCCAGTTAAGCTAACTATCACCGCAAGGCTCAACATAGTTAAACGTAAATTAACCTGCTGGGCATTAGTAATCTTGTTATTCATAAAGTCACCTTGTTATCTATTAAATTCGTAATTAGTAAGGTTATTAACGGATGACTATAAAAAGTGGGGTTAATTATTTTTTAATGAGCATCTATTCGTCCCATTTAATATCTACGTTACGAGTGCTGAGTTATAATTGCGCTCCCTCTTTCTTATTGATGATTTTAGTTTTGAACTCGACTGCCATTAAAAGAACTGCTTTTTCTTCTGCTATTTTAATTTTAGGCATTATCTTTATTGCCGCTAACTTACGCGCACCGGTTACAGGGCTTGCGCCTGTGCTTGAGCAAATAATCTTAAGCTTTGCTTTAACTCCATCTCAAGCCGGTATGCTCACTACTTTGCCATTAATTGCCTTTGCTTTAGCCAGTCCGATGGCGGCAAGTCTTGCTAAAAAACAAGGCTTAGAAATATCACTGTTTATTGCGCTTATTCTGATTGGTTTGGGCTTGGCTTCGCGGCTAATTGACTCTATGCCAATGCTTTACTTAGGTACAGCAGTCATTGGCATCGGTATCGCAATTGGTAACGTACTGTTACCGAGCTTAATTAAACGCGACTTCCCGCATAAAGTGGCAGTGATGACCTCTACTTACGTACTAGCGATGGGAATTTTTGGTGGTAGTTATGCCGCGCTTATTATTCCGCTGGCTGAATATAAAAGTATCGGCTGGCAATTAGCCCTTGCTTGTTATGGCTTACTTACCCTAGTGAGTATTGTTATTTGGCTACCACAGTTAAAACTTCATACTAAGCCAACAAAAGATCTACTGGCGAGTGTCAACACCAACAAAGTATGGCACGAGGCGCTTGCGTGGCAGATTACCTTACTGCTGGGATTAAATTCATTTTTTACCTATATTATGATTAGTTGGTTGCCGAGCATTTTGCTTGAAGGTGGCCATACAGCTCAGCATGCGGGTGCGCTACAAGGTGCCTTTCAAGTAGCGTCTGCAGTGCCTGGCATTATCTTAATACCACTGCTGGCAAAGCTTAAAGATCAACGTATTTTAACCAGCTTGTTAGCACTAATAGCCGCAACATGCTCACTTGGGCTGCTCTATTTACCTGAGTTTGCCTCTTTGTGGGCAGTCACCTTAGGATTTTGCTCAGGCGCCTGCTTTATTTTAGGTTTATCGTTTATTAGCTTACGTACTCATGACACCCGTCAGGCTACATCACTTTCAGGCATGGCACAGTGCTTGGGCTATTTACTTGCCGCCTCTGGGCCGATTATCGCAGGCTCATTACATAGCTACTTTGGCAATTGGACAACCACCTTATGGTTATGTGCTTTTGCGAGTGCATTGTGCGCCGTATTTGGTTATTTAGGTGGACGTAATATCACCATGAGAAGTGACAGCAATACCTAACTACATGCCTAAATAAATGCATTGCTTAAACGCAATGCATTTATATCTTTAAGAGGAGGACGACCAAAAAATCGGGTGTACTCTCGGCTAAATTGTGAGGCGCTTTCATAGCCCACTTGCAAAGCAGCCGTATTCGCATCAAGGCGCTGATTCAGCATTAATTGCCTCGCCTCTTGTAAACGTAAATTCTTGATATATTGCAAAGGGCTGAGTTTAGTCACTTCTCGAAAGTGCTGGCGAAACGTTGATTCACTCATATGCGCCTCAACAGCTAAGTCAACTATCGAAAAATCATCTTTATAATTTTGTTTTAACCAATATAAAATTTTAGCTATTTTTTGACTAGCGGATCCTGCGGTTACTATTTGCCTTAATTGATAACTATGTGGGCTTTGTAATAACCGAAAAACAATCTCCTCTTGGATTAAAGGGGCGAGTTGCAAAAGCAGCTTAGGCTCGTTTAATAATTTAATCAGCCTATTTATAGCATCTAAAAGCCCCTCATCAGCATCGACTACCGACATAGCACATTGACGAGCTACATGATCTTGAGATGAAAAATCCATATTAGCAACTGCTTGACCTAAAACTTTACTGTCGATACATAAGTGCAACCCTAAAAAAGGTCGTTGTATAGACGCTGAAGTAATATGGCTTACAACTGGCACATCAACAGAGGCAACTAATGTTTGTCCTTCTGCATAATCATAAATATCTTCGCCCAAGGTAACACGCTTGCCACCTTGCACAGTAATGCCTAAACCAAGCCCATAAACACATGGCATAGGCTCAGACACATTGCTGCGACGTACTAATTTAAGCGCATCTATCTGAGTGTTAAAAATACCATCGTGTGTAGCAATTGCTAACACGGATTCGGTTAAGGTCTGTTTACTAGTCATCGCGTTTTAATTTGATCTCATCATACTTTAATCAAAGCTTAGCACTAAGCACACTCATAAATATTAAAAACAATCACGATCTGTTGTTTTAGGCAAAAAACACATTGGTTTTAACAAACACATTTAGCCATTATCAGTAATAATAAATATTCGCTCAGGCATATTAATGCGCTGACAGGTTATCACTATAAAAACCCAAATAATTCACTTCTCTACGCACTATTTTAAACAGCAAATTAAGCAGCCTAAGGTAAAGCTTACCTACTGCGATATTTTTGCTTTTTAACAATTTAATTTTTAAAGAGACATTATGCTTAAAGTAAATAACCACACAAAATACCCGTTTGTTGCAGCTATTGCCGCACTTGCAGCAATGGGGGAGTTATATCGTCTAAAAAACTTGTTGAACGAAGCCTTAGATAAAGGACATACCATTGATGAGCTTAATAGTGCATTTTCTTATATGGTTACCTACATTGGTGTCCCTCGGTCGTTAAATAGCCTAAACGTGCTAAAACAAATATGTTTGCAAAGACAGCCAAATCGTACAGCATTGGTTGAGCAAGAAATTGAACACCTATCCACGACTAAAATAAACAGCGCCCAAAGCAGGCTTTCTCATCACTGTTACTTGGCAATAAAGCTGGGGGCATTGGCAGTGGAAGATAATTTTCAAGCTCTGCTTCAAGCCCATTTAGTTACATGTCTTGATTCGCAATTTGAAGCAGCACACATAAATGCCGTGATCAATTCACTGGCTATTAAAGCAGATATAAACGTAGCAATGCGCGCTAATTTATCTTTTGCAAAATTGTTAGAGCGCGCATAGTAGTAATATACATTACGAAATTAGACGCTTAAGGCACAGTATCAAAGCCAGTTATAGTGTTTAGCTCTTTTAACCAAGATGGGCTTGAACGACACCAAATTTGTGCTTTAGGAATAAGTTGCTCACGCTGCTCAATAGCCCCAATACGTAGGCCATAAATTTTATCGCCATCACCGACTGACGTTGCATACAAAGAGGTGCCGCAATTACCACAAAATCCCTGTGCACGCTTATTACCACTTTCGGCTGTTTTTATATATTCTTTCGGCGCAGCTGCAGTAAACGTAACCGCGTTAGGATGTGATATAACCACAGTGCGAAATGGGGAACTTGCGATAATTTGGCAATCAGTACAATGACAATTTATTACTTTATTTTCATCAACTTCAGCATGGTAAGTAACCTCACCACAATGACAACGTCCGGTAATTTGCATTTAAGATCCCTACATAGAATTTTAACTAACTAAAGTGGTATCACTTTACGCCAACTTCCCTTGTATTTTCAACAAACGTTTAGGTCATTAACGGTTTTTATACTGGGTTTTACAGTGGCTGCGCATAATAGCGGGATTGCGTAATTTTAAATGTTTTGTTGTACGGCCAGCATGGCGCTTGCGCCAGACTTTAAACGAACCCGATGAGATATTGTCGCGCATAAAACTAACTAACTGGGAATGATTTAAACCATAAAGGTTTTCAATGGCTTCAAATGGCGTGCGATCTTCCCATGCCATCTCGATAATTCTAGACACTTGGCTACTATCAAACATAACAGACTCTTCTACAAAATATCTTTATACCCGACATAGCAAGAATACGATCAATCTGTAACTTCAACTCGCCATGATGGATTCAGCCGATTACACCCCGCCCAATAAAGTTTAATTTTATTGCCTGATGGGTCTTTTAACACCGCTTCTCGCCATAAATAACGCTGCACGGTGATCACTGATTCAAACTCAAAGCCCTTAGCTTTTAAGGAGGCGACCCACTTTTCTAGTTCTGCGCTTTCAAAATATATAACCGCACCATTACTAAACACATCATCAGTTAATAATAAAGAAAATGTAGCTTTATTAGGGCACTCAAAGCGTGAGTAATGATCCGTTTTTACAATTTGTGTAAAGCCCATGGCCAGGTAAAATTGATTTGCTTTTTCGATGTCACAGACAGGTAAAGTGATTTGATTAAGGTTCATAGTCGTTACCTAAATATTGAGTCAGATAACGACTTTAAAACCTTAACTTAACTTGAGGTCAATTAGTAATTGGTATCTTGATATTAAGAAGCTTGATAGCGATTTGCTTGTTTGATGCTAGCAAAATCGTTAAAGCGAACACCGTGTTTTTTCATTACCTCAAGCACTTTCTTGCTGATCATTTGGCGTAAATAAAACGGTTGATTCGGCACAAAATGGTGGATCGTATGGGTATGGCCAAAGTTAAAACAAAACAAGTTAAACGGTGCAAACAAGCGACTCGTTATAACATGCGTTTGCTCCAGCATGTTATTAACGCCGCCATAGTAATGCATTGATGAAGTCACAAAATTTAATGAGCTTGAACGTACAATATTAGGCACAATCAACACCACCATTAAAAACTCAAACACCGCCATAGTGTCCAGCAACAACGCCGGCGAATTAGCCGCAAGTGGGGTAAATAAATCAACTAAATGGAACACAATTACGCTGTATAAAATAGCAAAGTACGCTGTGGTAACCGGAAACCCTGCGTTAAATACCTTAAAAAAGCTAAACCCTTTGATTTCTTTACTAAAACGTTTAGCGTTAATTAACAAGCCGAGTAAGCCATCAACAATTACCAACGCCCGTAACAATGGCTTTTTAATGCCATTACCCACTAAGCGCTCTTCTAAGTCTTGCTCAGTACCCGACACTTTATGATGATGTAAATGCATTTTACGGCGATACCATGGGCTAATAGTATTTGGGCGCATTAGCCACACTGTTAGCATCATAAAGTTATGTAGAAAAGGCTGGTTACTAAAGTACTGTTTATGGATCAGGTCGTGTTCAAGCTCGTGGGAAATTGACGCTGCAATGGCTGCTAAAATAATACACAGCCACGCAGGGATAATAGCGAAGTAATAAAGTGCACCAACGCCAATTAACGCACTGAGTGATAATAATAAAATAGCCATCCCGATAGTATTTTGATGGGCTAATAACGGGTGCTTTTGACGAAGTTTAGCTTCTTCAGCTTTAATCGCCTTAACAATGGCTTGAATATTTTCCTTAGCACTTAACGTGGTCATAAATAGCAACTGATAATCAAAGTTGCGCAAATGATACCCGAATAAATAAAAAGCTGCTAGAGCAACGAGCAACGAGCAAAGAACAACGAGCAACGAGCAACTCATAAATAGAAATTTAAAACAAATTAAGATCGACAAGCAAGGTGTAGCTAAATACGCGTAAAGAATAAAGTGTACAGTATAAAGGTAAAATTTGTCAGTGAAAACTACGCAAATAGACATGAAATA
>NZ_JACJDT010000169.1:0-589 GCF_014163675.1 Pseudoalteromonas sp. SR44-5 | reverse complement strand
TGCTTGGTAACAATAGCGTTTTGGACCCACCTGACCCCATGCCGAACTCAGTAGTGAAACGAAACAGCGCCGATGATAGTGTAGCATTTGCTATGTGAAAGTAGGACATTGCCAGGCTCCAAATTTAGTCGAAGGACTTAAAACTTAATAATTAAAATAAGAAAATTGAAAAGAATTTTCTTGGTAACAATAGCGTTTTGGACCCACCTGACCCCATGCCGAACTCAGTAGTGAAACGAAACAGCGCCGATGATAGTGTAGCATTTGCTATGTGAAAGTAGGACATTGCCAGGATCTAATTAAAGAAAGCCCGACTAGCAATAGTCGGGCTTTTTTACGTTTGCAGGAAAGTGATTTAGCAGTGAGTTAGCAAGGATTATGTTGGCGGGAAAAGGCTGCGCCAATCATTTACTCTTATACGTATAATACCAATCGACTTAAATATTTAACCATTCTAGCGAGCTAAATAATACCAATCTGCATAAAGATTAAGTCAATTTTATCCAGTCTCTAGAGCATATGCTTTTAACCGTATCAGGAACAGAAATGAATTTATTCCACGCTTGCGAAACCTGTTCGACTATTTCTT
>NZ_JACJDT010000168.1:0-610 GCF_014163675.1 Pseudoalteromonas sp. SR44-5 | reverse complement strand
CCACGGAGTGATTCATGACTGGGGTGAAGTCGTAACAAGGTAGCCCTAGGGGAACCTGGGGCTGGATCACCTCCTTATACGATTTAGAACTTATTTGTTCGTAGTGTCCACACAGATGATTGTTATTGTAAAGAGAACAAACACTTATTGTTTGGGTCTGTAGCTCAGTTGGTTAGAGCGCACCCCTGATAAGGGTGAGGTCGGTAGTTCAAATCTACTCAGACCCACCACTTCTTCAACGAAGTCGGTAATCAAACAATAAGTACCAGCATATGTGGGGCTATAGCTCAGCTGGGAGAGCGCCTGCCTTGCACGCAGGAGGTCAGCAGTTCGATCCTGCTTAGCTCCACCACTTACTTCTTAAAAATAAATATTCTTTTATCGGGCAGCTTAATCGCCTGAGAATAGAGTGTGTTTAATTTTGAGAGGTTTTTGTATCTCTTGCTCTTTAAAAATTTGGAAAAGCTGATAATAAAATTCGTATGAATACAGTGTATTTGTACAGAGTTTTCAAAAGTAAAAAAGAATGATAGCAGTATCATTCAGTGCCATTTAATGAACGTTTTGTTTGTTGATTGGTATCTACTTTAGTATTCAATATTAACTTCTG
>NZ_JACJDT010000167.1:0-612 GCF_014163675.1 Pseudoalteromonas sp. SR44-5 | reverse complement strand
CTTTCTCGCATTAGGCTCTTTACGTGATAAAGCTAAAAGTTGCTTGGATTTTTCTAAGTTCAATTTAGTAAAAGTAGATAGGTATCAGTGTGCTAATTAGATCACATAATTTGGCAGATTGGTATTACCTTTCACCTCGAACCTTCTTTATTCCAGACGTAAAAAAGCCCGACTATTTCTAGTCGGGCTTTCTCAATTTGGAGCCTGGCGATGTCGTAGTGCCCACAGCGGTAGAGAGCCACATAGCAAATGCGACACTATCTTTGTGTCGGGGCGGCCTTGTGCGGGGCTCGCCTTCGAGCTGGTTTGTTTGATGTATAGGAATACGAATGCCGTGAAGCACAGGATATGCAAGAGCGGCCACTACTGAGTTCACCATGGGGTCTTGGCTTGGTGTTTTCATTTTATTCCAGACAACAAAAAACCCGTCACATCGCTGTAACGGGTTTCTCAATTTGGAGCCTGGCAATGTCCTACTTTCACATAACAAATGCTACACTATCATCGGCGCTGTTTCGTTTCACTACTGAGTTCGGCATGGGGTCAGGTGGGTCCAAAACGCTATTGTTACCAAGCAAATACGGTGTTAATCGCGTTAGCAATTAACTAAAA
>NZ_JACJDT010000166.1:0-614 GCF_014163675.1 Pseudoalteromonas sp. SR44-5 | reverse complement strand
ACACTGACGATGCCACCGATTTCATCACTGCTACCGGTGATGGTTGGCGTGGTATCGTTCGTTGCAGCAAGTGGATCAATATCAAAAGTAGGCGCTTGAGTGTCAATTACTCCGCCGTTTTCAGTGTCACTGGCGGTATTACCTGCCGCATCAGTGACGCTGCCATCCACTTGGAATGCGCCCTCTGCAAGCGGCGTCGGTATATCCACCGACCACGTACCATCTGCAAGCACTGTCGCGATTAAGGTTTGTACTGCCCCCGTCGCATCAGTGACGATGACACTGACGATGCCACCGATTTCATCACTGCTACCAGTAATCGTTGGCGTGGTGTCGTTGCTATCAGATAACGGATCAATATCAAAGCTCGGTGCAAGGGTGTCGATCACCCCGCCGTTTTCAGTGTCGCTGGCGGTATTACCTGCCGCATCGGTCACGCTGGCATCCACTTGGAATGCGCCCTCTGCAAGTGGGGTCGGTACATCTACCGACCACGTACCATCTGCCAGTACCGTCGCAGTTAAAGTTTGCACCGCACCGTTTGCATCAGTGACGATGACACTGACGATGCCACCGATTTCATCACTGCTACCGGTGATGGTTGGCGTGGTATC
>NZ_JACJDT010000165.1:0-623 GCF_014163675.1 Pseudoalteromonas sp. SR44-5 | reverse complement strand
TTTTGATGTAAGTTTAGCCAGCTATTTTGGCTTAAGTTACGTATCTGTGCTTTTTCTATATTACGTGTCGGCGAGTAAATCAGTTGATTTAACTGAGCCGGTAAGCGGAATTTAGCGTGTCGCACTAGCCGGTCGATTTTTCTTTGCTCACGCGTATCAATTTCATGAGTGAGCAATAAACTGACGCGCTCTATAAAGCTTTGTTCTTGATATAGATTTGGCTGTTCAAGCTGTTGCTTGAGTGCTTGCTTTATACCGGATAACTTGAGTAGTTGAAGTTGCTGGTTAATGGTGTTTATCATGATTCATTTCCTTAATGGTAATACTGTGTGCCGCGTATGTTGCCATGCTTAATTGGCTTTTCTGGCTCTGTTTGCTGTGTGGGTAACGGTTGTTGATCCAACCCCTTTTTCAGCATCTGCTTAATTGATTTGAGTGTGGTCGTATTCATTATGATTGCGCGATAACACGCTTGCTCAAGCCGTTCTTTTGAATAAGTTTTAGCTAAACTTAACACCCCTAAACAGGCGCGATAAGCGTGCTCGGGGTGACGCCGTCCACTGAGCTGTAACTCAATAACTTGGTGGGTATACTCCCCAATACTTAATGCCCATGAGCGTAAA
>NZ_JACJDT010000164.1:0-629 GCF_014163675.1 Pseudoalteromonas sp. SR44-5 | reverse complement strand
AAAAGTAATATTACCGACCCTGATAGCGCGAAAATGACCACGTCAAAAGGTACAATCCAAGGCTACAACGGGATAGCGATAAATGACGATAAACATCAAGTTATACTGCAAGCACAGGCATGGGGCTCGGTGGGCGAGCAGCAAACCCTGCAGCCAGCAGTTAAGCAATTAAAGCAGCAGCTTGATAAATTGAATACCGACAAATCAACAGACGAACAAACGATTAAGTTCACCGCAGACAGTGGGTTTAATAGCGAAGCGAACCTTGAATACATGGCGAAAAGTGGCTTTGATACTTACATTGCGGATAACCAATTTAGAAAACGAAACCCGTTATTTAAAGACAGCGAAACTTATGAAACAGAGCAAGAAAAACGCCGACTAAAACGCAGTAAAGGTAAGCCACGCTTATTTACTTCAGAGGACTTCCATTATGATGAAACAACACAAACCTGCCGCTGTCCCGCAGGCAATGACATGTGGCGAAGTGGTATCAATGTAAAAAGCCATAACCAAAAATACACCCGATTCTGCGGTTACTTAAAAGATTGCAAGGTATGCCCACTGCAACAGCAATGTATGCGAAAGCCACCTATAAAAACAGGACGGCAAGTTCAGTTTAAAAATGA
>NZ_JACJDT010000163.1:0-653 GCF_014163675.1 Pseudoalteromonas sp. SR44-5 | reverse complement strand
ATTTATTCCACGCTTGCGAAACCTGTTCGACTATTTCTTCATAACCACTAAACACACGATTAGATAAACAGTGTTGCCGTATCCAACTCCATACTTGCTCTATTGGATTTAACTCCGGGGAGTAATACCAATCGGCATAAAGATTAAGTAGATTTGATCCAGTCTCTAGAGCATATGCTTTTAACCGTATCAGGAATGGAAATGAATTTATTCCATGCTTGCGAAACCTGTTCGACTATTTCTTCATAACCACTAAACACACGATTAGATAAACAGTGTTGCCGTATCCCATACTTGCTCTATTGGATTTAACTCCGGGGAGTAAGCCGGAAGTTTTATTAGCATGATATTATTGAATGGTTGTACCGTATCAATAGTATGCCAACCAGCGCCATCAACGATCACGACGGCATGACGTCCTGCCTCCGTGGCTTTTGATATTAATTCCATGTGTTACGTCATGACGTCTTTATTGACTACAGGGCTGATCAGCGCTTCTGTTATACCATTACGTGGGCACACTGCACCAAATAATACCAATCTGCATAAAGATTAAGTCAATTTTATCCAGTCTCTAGAGCATATGCTTTTAACCGTATCAGGAACAGAAATGAATTTATTCCACGCTTGCGAAACCTGTTCGACTATTTCTT
>NZ_JACJDT010000162.1:0-654 GCF_014163675.1 Pseudoalteromonas sp. SR44-5 | reverse complement strand
AAAAGTAGCCATCATTGCGTGTATACGAAAGCTGGTAGTGATAATAAATTCAATGGTGAGAGATGGTGTAATGTGGGATCCTGAAATGGTTTAAAATTAGGAATTGACACCATAGTCACTTGTTAGGTACCGAAGTACACCTTAGCTTTATCGTACTTGAATAGATAAGCAATAAGCAAGCATGGAACTATTAAAGCAAAAGGTAAATAGATAAAACTATCGCCATTAGCGTTTGGAATGACAAAAGTTGCTAAAATAACAAAAGCATAAAACTGGCGGCAATATTGCCATTTTTTAATAAGTAAAATAGCGCTAGTAGGAAAAAACAAACCTATTAAAATTAAGTGAATACCCAAATCATTTTGCCAAATTTCATCAAAACCCATTGACTGACCTTTGTAGGAAAAATTCACATCAAAGCCAGGTATTACAGCCGACAGGAAAAACAAAAAGCAAAATAATCCGTGTGCTGTTATGAATTTCAATATTAGAGGCATAGATTTGAAATCTTCGACCACGATTAGGTACCTAACGAGGCTGTAGAATAACTCGTTTTTAATTTATTTTTATTGATGCATTAACCATAGCTGAGTTCCTATTTTGATTCAATCGGTTACTTCGATTTTACGTGAAATATAAAAAGAGGATTTACTG